>NZ_FOBE01000002.1:0-296588 GCF_900109475.1 Butyrivibrio sp. ob235 | reverse complement strand
CCGGCTCGGTCGGCGGCTAAGATGAGCGCCACTGGCGCTCAGCCGCCCCATCACCCGCTTCCGAATGATTTACGTATTCTTTTGTTAAGCGAGTGGAGCCCTCGAACCCATGGTTCGGTCTCCGCTCCGCTCGATGGCTAATTTTCTATTGGTGCAATAAATGAGTTTGATTCTTCTTGATTTGTTGTACCCATATTTTGCGAGTACAATAAATTCACTTAATTCTTCTATATTTGTTGTATCTATTTTCTGCAAGAACAACAATTTCGCCTGTTTCCTCTCCGTTTGTTGTATCCATTTTTCTCTGGAACAATAAATCAACTAATTCTTATATATTTGTTGTTTCTATTTTCTGTAGACACAACAATTCCGGATGATTCTTCTTAGTTTGTTGTTAGGCGTTTTTTCACATACAATAAATCTGAAAAATCCTCATGATTTGTTGTATCTATACTTTGCCATGTGTAACAAATAGCTTCTTTTCTTTCCGCTTTATTGTCTTCGCACCTAAAAGCTTTTGGGGACATACCTTGTGCGCATATTTGTTATCGTTTCAGATAAAAAATATGCCATTGAGCATTGTAAAGATCATTCAATTTCTATTACCTTCCATGATGAGCGTTCCAAAGCATGATCAAGAATCTTAGATTTCAGTTCTTTTTCAAAAGCATCTTTGTCGACTTCCTCGTCATCGATTGTATATTCCGGGCATTTTCTTGTATCGTCCTCGAAATCAAGATGCTCCCGGATGAACAGGTTTTCTCTTTGTGATTCTTCCAAAACGCTCATATCCCCACCCAGAAATCTTAAATAGATATCTTTTGTATTATCTGTTTTTTGAGAACTGCAGGCAACCATACCAAGAAATGTCACCGATACTCCCGTAAATAACACTATTTTTTTCATGTATATCCTCCAATAATTCCTTCCAATATTTAGACAGTTATGGCAGCATTTCTGTTGCATAGAAGAGGAATTTTTTACTCACTTCACACTGCTTTAATATACGTTGTCAACTTGGCGTAATCAGGAATAAAATTATCTTATGAAAAATGACAGTTATAATTTCACTAACAACAGCATCAACCCCAACCACGAAGATAAGAAGAGTCAGAAGCACTCACATCTTCCATTAATTATTCTCGCTCTTTTTCTGGTAATAGGTCTTTGTTTGGGTTATAGGATGATGCAGAGCGACACTTCCGGGATTTTCTCTCTTCCGGCGAACGTTATCTTTTCTCTGAGATCCACAAATGGAAAGACACTAAATTATGATGCCCCCATCGTTCCCGAAGAACGTGATGAAATTTTCGTACTATATCAGAATCTCAGCGACGCAGATAAAAATGTTTACAACCTTTTCATGGATCTTGTCGAGAACAGGTCTGCGGAAGAATATGAAAGTGCAATTGTTTTCTCAAAAGATACGCTGGAGGAGTTTGGAGAAGATCGTCTCCTTTGGGATATCTACTATGCAATGTGTTATGACCACCCGGAATATTTCTTTCTTTTTACGGATACCAGTGCTGTAGATTACAGAACGTTAGAAATGCGAAACCACATAATTTATTTCATTAAAATAGAAGTGGTAGATCCTTCAGAGAATGAACAGATAGCAGCGTTCGAAGAAGCTGCTTCAGACTTTTTAGATGATATAGATTTAACAGGAACAGATGAAGAAATAGAGCTTGCCATTCATGACAAGCTCATTGATGTTGTTACCTACGATGATCCAATTTTGAATGATACAGATGAGACCTGGGATCTTGGTCACACAGCGTATGGAGCGCTCGTGTGCGATTCAGAGGGGCGTCCAAACCATGCCGTCTGTGGAGGTTACTCGTTTGCTTTCGAATACCTTCTGCACCGGGCAGGAATCCCCTGTGGTTATGTGACCGGCGCCGCACACTCAATACCATCGTCGGAGTACGACACTGACACTCACGCATGGAACGCTGTCCAGATCTCCGGCAAGTGGTACGAAGTAGATTCCACCTGGAATGATATAGCATACGATGTATCGGAAGATCCGCAGTTCTACAATGCACTTCTTTCCGATGATGAAAAAGTTTTTAATGTATGCCATCACTATTACAACCGAACGACTGCCGAGATGCAGAACCTGGAAGCAACTGATGACACACTTTTTTGCATAGAAGGTTACGAGCCCTACAACGCCGTGTATGACACCTCACATATACGAGCAGGTCTGTCAGACCACGAATCGGACCAGTTGGATATATTCCTTAATTCTCTCATTCCGATAGCGGAATGATATCAAAGCTGGTATATCCTCTCTCTGAATTCCTTTGCAATGGATTCGTATTCCTCTTTAGAATACTCATTCTGCTCGCTTATCTTTTTCAGATATTCCTCGCAGATTTCGTTTGCTTTCTCCTTCTCTCCGGCCTTGTCGTATGCGATCACGAGATTGTAATAATACTTCTTCCAGAAGTGCTTCATATCATCAGTCGTATATTCAGGAATCGTCGAATACGCTTTGATAACTTTCTTGCACCACTCAAGGTTCCTTAGTGCCTCATCAGTTTTGCCCCAGTACGCATAGTTTTCCAACATGCATTTGAACTGTCTAAGCAGGATAGCGCACAGCATCTTATTGGTCGCCGTAAAATTATCCTTCATCTCCTCAAAGCCATGCTCAAAGAACATGAGCTCAGAATATAGCAGTTCCCTGATGCTTGTCATATCAAGACTTGGCAACACATTGATATGCTCTCTGGCATTTTCAAAATCTTTTCTGTGAATATATATCCAGGCCAGCGCACAATGAGCTTTTTCAACGAGTTTCCTACAGTCGGAATATCTGATTATGTTTACACCCTTCTTTATTCCGTCTTCCAGGATATCATTTGCTCTCTCGGGGTTGTCAGACAGCAGTCCCTCCATATCAATGTAATAGCTAAGTCCTGCCACCTGCTGAACATACAATAGATTTATGTCAAAATTCATCGGATTTCTGCTGACTTCACCCGCAAGATACTCCGTCCTTTTAAGGGCGCTTCCCCCGGTATCAGAGATATCATACATATCCTCAACTTTGTTCTTTACAGTCTCCACAAGGTAATCATCTTTGTCAGCTGCGTTATAGCCAAGAAGCATATCAGTTGTGATATTGAGCGCCCGTGCAATCGGCACAACCATCGAGATGTCCGGCAGCCCCGTTTCCGACTCCCACCTGCTTACTGCCTGAGGAGTAACTCCGAGCATCCCCGCCAGTTCTTCCTGTGTAAATCCTTTGTTTTTTCTAAAGTTCCTGATATTTGAACCCAAATTGTTTTTCATGTTTTTCCCTTTCCCGATTATTTTCATCAACCGTCCAAACTTGCTGTTTCTCGGAAAATGTCTGCAGAATCATCTTCTGTACTTAGAATACAGAATGGCTCACAACTTATCAAACAATGGATACTTGAGAAAAAATCAATTGTCAGGAATTTCCAGTTCCTTTTTATAAATCTTAAGCCTTGCTTAAAATTTCCCTCAGAAAATCTGAGGGTATTTTTATGCATCCTATTTAGCGAAATAGATTATATCCAGCCTTTTCATATAGTTCTTAAATATTGAATCTTTTTGATGTCATGTAAATAATTACGCAAAGCATTATTTTCACAATATATATAGCATGATTTCATAGCTCTGGTTAACATAACGCGATAGGCATTTTTCACGCATTCATCCCCACCCAGATGATTATTCTGAGCATCAAATGGTAAATCATCATCTGCTATATATACAATTGTATGATCTGTTTCTAAACCTCTTATCGAATTAACTCCACTGTATAAATTGCTTCCATCTTCCGAAACATTATTTTGCAAAAAAACATTATCATACCTTACCGGCCATTGTTGAATAATTTGCTCCTCATCAATTTCACTCAATCTTATAACCCTATCTCTGGCAGCATATTCCGGACCAGTCAATATTACATTATTATTGTCATTTACAAGATTTAATAATGAATTTTGATTTCTAACTAATTTAACATCAAAATCCAGATATGTAGCCGTATGAAAAACATCATCTACATTATCTAAAATCCCATCAATAAAACTAAGATACCCATCATCCATGTTGCAGCGAAATTGCGAAGTAAGTCTATAGTCCACCCTTATTTGCCCCCGGTCAAATATTGAATTCCCTGTTTTTTGATAAGGATCATAAAAATATATTATTAGTGACCTATCTTGAATTCTTTCAAATATCCTTTGGGTCGATGGAAAAATATTATGCCCCTCGTCAAAAATAATGACACGAGCCGGGTTATCTGTTTCTGTATATTGGTTCGCCAAGGTACACACCCCCGGGCAAGTATCGTTATATGCGTTAACCGGTGCTCCTTCAGAAATCAAGTATTCAACACTAAAATCATTTTCTCTGCAATATTTCAAAACCTCAATAGCTACAACGCTTTTACCACTTCCAGCTCTTCCCTCAATATGTAATACACCTGTCTCATTTTCACTAATCCTTCTTTTGATATCATCAAGGCAGGCTTTCTGATCGCAGCGAAGTTTAATATTGTATCCCCCGCTTAGAATTTCACCAATCTTTTCATGTAGTGGCGGTATTTCAAACCCCTTTCTAAATTCTGAAAATATGTCATTCTGTCTTTTATAAATATCAATAAAGAATTCTAAAACCTCACTTCTCTGGTTCTTATAAAAAAACTTCATTTCTCCGTTAGTATTATATCTTTGTTCAATTTCATATCTTATAACATCAATTTCTACATTCTGATCTATTATCTGATTCTGATAATCAAAATTATACATCCATACTACAGGAATTATCCGTATATCGCCTGAAACAATTGCCTGATTATCCAATCTTAGTTGATCACAATATTCCTTAACCTCTTTAGACGGATTATCTTCATCCCCCCTTCCCCAATATGATATTCCAACATCATTTATATATGTGAGATGATGATTTTGGTTTTGATTATCGTACTCACCTCCCCATCCTTTCATCTCAACAACAACTAACGTTTTCTGGCCATCCTTATCATATCCACCTACAATAACGTCAATTCTCTTATTATATCCGCTTAACCCTTCTTCAGTTTGGCCAGGCATGCGATAGTCCATCATATACTCAAATGATATTCCTATATCATCTCCCAACTCATACATGATGTCCTCAAATAATTCCATTGAAGGAAACCATGTTCTATAATCTGAAACACTAAAATTTCGAATTCTCAGTTGATCGTTAATCTCATTGCGCATCCCATTTATTATTTCCGGAATATTATCACCCTCCAATGAAATGATTTCTTCTCTCATCCTGTTTAAATCATTAAGAAAATCCTGTCTCATTCTTAGATATGTAAACATTATCTTCCTCCAATTTTTTCACAAAGCACAAACAAATCACGCAGACACTTAATTTTCTCACATACAAGATTACATTTCATCATAATTGCAAAAAATGATTATTCATCTTTTAGAAATCGAAAAAGCAGTAGACCAAATCTATGATCTACTGCCTGCAATTTACCTTTATATTCTCTTTTCCATCAAAACATATTAAACAACGACAACTGCCCGTCAATCCAACTCTTCTGCTCAACAGTATGAACCTCATCTTCCGGTCTGATGTTGCCGATAAGGAGCGGCGAGTCCGGATCGTGATTGGCATTATTTTTCATCACCGTCTCCGCGTCGTAGTTGGCGTAGCAATAGCGGCACATGTGAAGGCAGGTGTTGTACATTCCGATGTCGTTTCCAAGGAAGCATGCGCAGGTATTTCTGGCATTTTTCACCTTAGGGAAGACCATCGTATTATGGACAGCCTTTTCATAAATGGGCTGAGTCATGCAGCCGCTGCAGTCGGCGCCGAATACTTCAAGTTCGTTCCCCTCACTGCAGGGGCGAAGTGTCATACCGTGCTCTCTTGCTATCTTCGCCATGCGTTCGCCCAGATACAAGCGATCCGCTTTTTCAAGTGGCTTTGCCTCCGGAAAATTCTTTTTCACCTTCTGGTATATGTCGATGAAGCTTATCACACAGTTTTCTGTGTAGCCGTCAAGCGCAGCTGCAATCTCAGAGAACTTCGTAAGATGATAATCCCTCGTATATTTTTCATTCAGGAAAATAGGGTCATATCTCCATCCCATGGAGTCTACTCCCGCAAATTCAGAGAGTCTTTTGAAGGTCTCTATAACCTCGGGAATCTCCGGGACATTTGGCTCAACATCTTTTCCATAACCGGTGATAGTCACATACCAGTACATCCCATAGGGTCTTAGGAGATCAAGATACTTCAGCATCGGCGCGGGATTCTTGGAGCAAAAGCTTATGAGATCCACCACCGACGGATGCAATATGAATTTGGTGACATAAGTCATGTTGTAGGGATTTCGCACGTATACATATCCCTCTTTCAGCCTATTTGCAAACCAGTCTGCATAAAAAGCAGGAATGTCGGTACGCGAGCCTGTCTGAATAATCATTATTGTATCTTCCTAACCAGCATCTGCAAATCATCTTCCCAGTCGCTGTTTTCCAAAAAATAGACTGTTCCCAGGATTCCGGGAACCCTCAGATTCTGCGACGATATGAGAATGATCGGGATGTCTATACCAAACTCTTTCATTTTTGATATAAAGACCTCTCCGGAGGGAGCATCTCCCGAGCCTGGTCTTTCCGGGTAGTACATATCGGTGACCGCAATGTCGTAAGGCTTTCCACTCTCGATTGCTTCCCGGATTTTCTCTATTCCGTCCTCAAGATTGGTTACCCAGTCGATATCGTCTTCCTTAATGCGAACCTTTTCGAGCTCGTTGCAAATTTTTCTGTGCTTAATCGGTTCGTCTTCCAGGTTGATTACTCTCATCTTTCCCCTCATTTCAAATGTTATCAACCATTAACCCTTTTTGAATTTGAACTTTGCTTTTTTAGCACCGGCTTTCTTCAGTTTCTTAACAAGCTTATTGTACGTCTTTTTATCCTTACAAACCACCGTGATTCTGGCGCCTTTTTTGATTCCCCTAAAGCTTCCTGAACCAATGGATTTTAGGTTATTACCCCTTATTGTTATTTTTCCAAGGTTCTTGCACCCACTAAATGCACCGGATCCAATCTTTTGAATATTTCTTCCAACAACAAGACTCTTAAGCTTTGTTCGATTTCTAAATGCATTACTTCTGATTTCGGTAACTGTATAGTTCTTACCCTTATGTGAAATCGTATCACTTATTACTACAGATGTCGCGTCACTATCTTCAGAAACCGCAGTAACATTTTCTGAGCCTGTTATTTCGTAGTTACAATTGTTGGATGATATGAGATTATCATTTTCGTTATTATCGAAAATAATTAGCTGGTCATTTCCCATATCTTCTTCGGAAGAATTATTTGCATAAGGATTATCATAATTCTCTTCATGAGAATTGTTTATATAAGAATTTTCAAAATCTTCTTCCTGATAATAGTCTGCATTTTCATTTTCCGAATTATTGGAATACGTGTTGTTTTGCTCTTCCTCTGAACTTTCGTACCCGCTGTATGGCTCCTGCCAAACAGCATAGTATGTCATATTTTGTGTTGTATAAACATACCTATTGCCAGCAAGGCCATTCGGCTTTTCTGCCCATCCGGAAAATTCATAGCCTTCTCTTACAGGTACTTCGTAATCTCTTTCAGACAGCGAGTTATAAACAGGATATATCCCGGTAATAGTGGTCTCACCATTTGAGAACGATCCGCCGTTAGCATCAAATGTAATTTCAAATCCTACTTCGAGCCACTTGGCATAAAATTCTTGACTACCGGTGGCAATACTGTCACTGGGAATAACATTGTTATAATAATCTGCCCATCCGGCAAACTCAAATCCCTGACAAACAGGCGTAGGCACAGAAGAAAAATCTATCGTCTCTCCGTAATTTACAGATAGCCTATAGGTACTTGTTCCATCCGGGAACCGTCCGGAGCCTGTATAAAAATACATAGTAAACGCCTGAACTTTCCAGCGTGCATATAATGTATGCTCGGTTTTCACAGAGACCGTTGAAGAACTTGTTACTCTTTCTCCACCTGTCCTGTCTGTATACCAACCTTCAAAGTTATAGCCATCCCTGTAACATCCGGATAATGTGTAGCCGTATTTTTCTCCATAATATAATGTATTCTCTCTTTTTATACCATCGTAGTTATAATCAAGAGTTACCTTTACCTGCCTTATGGAAGCATTAAAGTTACAGGTCGCCTTACATTTTCCATCATCAGACTTAACTTCTACTGTAGAATAGCCACTATTATTTATGGTATATCTCGCTTTTCCTTCGCCTAAATCCTCAATGCTCACAACGTCGCTGTCCGACGTAGTCCATATCAGACTATTCTTTGAAGGATCCTCTGACTCAAAAGTGCAGGTCAATATACCCTGATCGCCAACATATCCTTTTACTGAATTTGCAGATAACTGAAGTGACTTTACCGGATATTTTCCTGATTCATCAGATACAGCAACCTCAATACTTGAGCTGTTCTTACCATCGGGTGTCCTTACTGTTATCGTTGCATATCCCGGCACTAATGCTGTATAATTTCCGCTTTGGTCCACAGTAATAACTTCATCATCGGAGCTTTCATAGAAAAGAGTTTTATCTGTTGCATTTGAAGGTATTATCTGTACATCAAGCGTTCCTGTCGTTCCCTTTGATATCTTCAATTTATCTGATAAAAAGTTTACTCCCGTTACAGGAACATTGCTGACTTCGGTACCCTCGCCGCCAACTATTTTCTTAACATTTTCATATGAGTACTTTGTAGCTGTCGCCTCCGGATAATTTTCCGATTCTGAAGTCCTGATATGCGTGTTATCTATTACGGTTCTGTAACCACCTGCTGAGATTGTTTTTTTATAAGCAGTTATCTGCACTGTTGTAAGATGATAATAAGCATGTGATCTTTCTCTTACAAATTCCTCAGGACGCGATGATTCAGGTTCATAATCATCCCAGGTCGGATCGGTTTCATACCAGGCGCCGTCGATTTTCACAATATTCCAGGCATGTAAACCTCCTGCATTTCCTATTACAACCATTGAGTCAACATCTATCCCTTCAAGGAGATAGACAAGCCCCATAGCGTAACCTTCACAGACAGAAGTTCCCTTTACCAGCGCTCCATACGCAGTCTGCCCGATATCATAATGATTGTCCGTATTAGCACATTCATAATCATATGTATTAATGTCTATGAGTTTATCGTGAACTGCCAGCTCTTTTCCAATAATTCCGGCAGCATTTTGTACAGAGCTATCGGAAAGGATATTTCTCCTTTTTGCCTGAAGCTCAGCAGTCATCTGATTAAATTTTGCCTGATCATAAGAAGGTACTTCTGACTTAAGATAAACATAGTGGTTATACAGCTTTGTAGAAGACCCATATGATGTGATCTGCCAATAGAAATGAATACTGCATAGCTGCAACTGAACCAGATCGCAGTGATCATATTTGGCCGCATATACTGCCCTATGATATTGAAGTGTTGTATAACTAAACTTGCTTGATGAGTTCAGAACCAGCGGTATTACATATTCACTATCTATCGATATGTTCTCTGTCTCATATGGAGCAACATGATCACAGGCTGCAATAAGTGCTCTGTATAGTTTTTTCTCTGTGTCATCAAGGTATGTATAGTGAAGTCCGGTCTTTACTCCGCTATTGAGATTAGGCATGTTACGCGGTCTAATCCCCAGTGCGCCTTTATCAACGGTTTCAAGCTGTTTTACCTCAGGCTCAGGAAGCTCCGGAATATCATTGGTCGGAAAATTTGCAGAAATATTCGTTTCGGCTTTTGCTTCTATTTTATAATCGTTTATGGGTAAAAAAAGTGATGCAGCACATACTGCTGCTGCGAGAATAATCGATTTCCTTTTGAATGTATTTATATTCATCTAATATAAACCCCTCGTGGCATAATCACACTTAACGCACCGTGCATCATTTTACATCTTTTATATGATTGCGTCAATAAAAAGAATATGCCACAAGCGGTTTTATAAGAAAAATCAAATAATCATTTTAATATTATCATCGGCTCCCCATAGCACTGCAGTCCGCCGCGGAATACTTCCACATCGCTGCCGTCTATGAGGTTCTTGTAAATTCCGTCTGGAAGCGGCACGCGGACGTTTGAGGTCTGTGCCTTAAGTGCGAACACACCTACAGCCTTCTTCTCACCATGTGTGAGGGTTGCAACTACTGTATCATTCTCGGATGCTTTGCACTCAAATATTCCATCTGCGAAAATCGCGTCCTTTTTAATAAAGCTGAGCGTGCGTATGAAATCAGTCATATCTATGCCGTCTTCAGGTCTAAGTGAAATCGTATCCTTATCAAAGAGGCTTGGCAGGTGGGATGCGCCAAACTCCTGGCCCGCGTAGATGAACGGGATTCCCTTCTGGAAGAACAGGAACGCCGTGAAATTCCTGAGCGCCTTTTCATCCGGAATCAGGAAATGCGCTCTGGTCTGATCGTGGTTTTCAAGGAAATGGAGCTTAATATAATTCGCGGGATAGATGACCTCCTGGCGATTAAGTCCCTCAAGGTAGTCCTTCAGCTCCTTCTCACCGCATAAGTATCCTGCAAGACTTGGATATACGTCGTAGTCATAGCTAAGATCGAAGGCTCTGAAAATCTCACCGTCGCTGAGCGCAGTTATGCCGCAGCCCCTGAGGTAAGTCAAAAAGGAATATTCCACCGACTCAGCAAGCCAGATGCAGTCGGGACAGACCTGTGCCACCTCTTTTCTTGCCCTCTCCCAGAATTCTATCGGAACCATCGGCGCCACGTCGCAGCGGAAGCCGTCGACGATTTTCGCCCAGTACATCAGCGTCTCTATCTGGTAATCCCAGAGCTGCTCATTGGTGTAGTCGAGATCTATGATGTCGCTCCAGTCGCCCACATGATTGCCAAAGGAGCCGTCCTCTTTATGGAAAAACCACTCGGGGTGCTCTTTTACCAGAACAGAATCAGGTGACGTGTGATTATAGACAACGTCGATGATGCACTTCATTCCCTTCTTATGGATTGCATCCACGAGGCTCTTAAAATCCTCCAGTGTTCCGAACTCCGGATTCACCGCGCGGTAATCGCTGATCGCATAGGGTGAGCCGAGTGAACCCTTCCTTGCCTTTTCTCCGATAGGATGAATCGGCATCAGGTAAATTATGTCTGTGCCAAGCGACTTGATACGGTCAAGATCCGCTTCCACCTGTGCAAAGGTTCCCTCCTTGCTGTAATTACGAACAAAAATCTGATAAAGCACTGAATTTCTGAGACTTTTTGAAGTATTTGAAGCCATTATGTATCCCCCTGTTCTTTCCATTCAGCTACGCATTCAAAGCGTCTAAGCTGAACTCACATATATCGAATTCACATAAATCAATTATACAAGATTCATCTGTCAAATGTGTTATTATTACTATATTAAAATGTATTGTTTTGTTGGGGGAGTTTTCAATGAAGATCAAGACCAAATCCAAGAGCTACGCGGAGGTCTCCGCACTTAATCCATACAAGAACAAGAAGCCCTGCAGGCAGACTGCCTTCTGGAAATTTCTTATGAAAACCGTATCCAAAAAGGATCTCGAGGATTGCCGTTTTTCCTATACTTCAGAGGGCATGGAGAAGCTCGGAAAAGACGAGCCCTGCCTGATTCTGATGAACCATTCATCGAGTACTGACCTTGAGATTGCAGCGACGATTTTCGCAGACAGGCCGTTCCATATCGTAACGACGCTGGACGGCTTCGTGGGAAAAGAGTGGCTTCTTAGGCGTCTGGGATGCATACCCGCCCGAAAGTTTATCACGGATCTTCCGCTGGTGAAGGATATGATGTACTGCTTCAGGGATCTGAAAGAGTCTGTCCTCATGTACCCTGAGGCTAGCTATAGCTTCGACGGCACAGCAACCGGCCTTCCTTCGAGCATCGGCAAAAGTCTGAAGCTCTTCAAGGTGCCTGTTATCATGGTTACAACCACCGGCGCTTTTCATCGTGATCCTCTATATAACGGACTGCAAAAGCGCGGTGTGACGGTCACCGCCAAAGTGAAGTATCTGCTCTCACCTTCTGAAATCGAGAGCATGAGTGCCGGCGAGTTGGGCGACATTATAAAAAAAGAATTTTCCTTCGACCACTGGCGCTGGCAGCGTGAAAATGGGATCAAAATCACAGAGCCTTTCAGGGCCGACGGTCTTGAAAGAGTCCTTTTCAGATGCCCTGTTTGCGGAAAAGAGCGCGTTCTGAAAGGAAGCGGTATCACGCTTGTCTGCAGCTCATGCCATACAAACTGGGAGCTTGCGGAAAGCGGCGAGCTTGAATGCCAAACTCTTGGCGTATCTATGCCGCAGGGAGGCTACGATTTTTCATATGTATCAGACTGGTACAGGTGGGAACGTGATTGCATAAAAAAGGAAGTCACAGATGGCAGATACTATCTGGACATTCCCGTAGACATCATTGTTGTGAAAGATACCAACGCGGCTTACCGCGTCGGAGAGGGACGTCTTATACATAACAAGAACGGCTTCTCCCTCACAGGCTGCGGCGGAGAGCTTGACTATCAGCAGTCTGCAAAGATTTCCTATTCGCTCTATGCAGACTATTACTGGTACGAAATCGGTGACATGATCAGCATCGGCAACATGAACGAGCAGTACTACTGCTTCCCCAAGGATAAGAGCATCAATGTGGCCAAGGTGCGCCTCGCCGCAGAAGAAATATATAAATTGAACATTCCTCAGAATGTGAAGTCAGCGAGTGCGGCGATTTAATCGCAAATGGCATGTCGGCGAGTTCTGCGATAACCATTGTCGTAATATCGTTATTTTTAGAACATGATTCTAAAATCTCTTATTATCCCGAAGCACTCTCTGACCATGTTGTTGGGGAGATACCACGGTCTCGTGTACGCCGCGATTCCGCATATCTCCTCATCACACATTGATTTTGCAAGTTGTACACCTCTGAAAACATGGAAGTTGTTCGTAACTATCCCGATTTTCAGATCTTTTTCCAAAGCCTCATCTCCGATCATTTCCAGTGAGTAGGCTATGTTCTCTGTTGTATCAACAGCCTTTGTTTCAGCGATAACCCGGTTCTCCGGGATTCCCAGCGATATCAGGTAGTCCCTTCCGCCTTCGCCCTCACTTACAGGCTCATTCGCAGCCTGCGCTCCCGAGACAATACATATCGTATTCGGATTTTTCTCAAGATAATCACGCGCAGCATCGAGTCTGTATTTGAAAATGATGCTGGGTCCAAAGTCCCTCATCTGAGCCCCGAGGACGATGATGTAATCAAGATTCTCTTCGCCCTTGTCGTTAAAATGGCTTAGTATCATGCCCTCGCAGATAATAAAAACCACGGCTCCTATAGCAACTAATGAAGTCATTATAATCCGTAGCGCTTTGGGGATTTTGTTCCACCGCTCTTTTCCTGATAAAAACCATAGCAGTGCAAAAAATGCTGCGCCTGCAAGCCATATTACAAAAGAAAAAGTCCCGCTTGCTACCAGATAAATGCTCACGGAATATATGAGACAAATTGCTGTCAAAGTAAGGAAAATAATTCTGATAAAAGTGTTCTTCTTAGTCATAGTTTTTTATGTAAGTCTTTCATGTTTAGTAAATTAAAAATGTGCAAACCAAAGTGCTCACTTGCACGCTTTCACAAATAGGAAATCGGGCTTGTGGTAGAGATCATAGTAATCCGGATACTTCTGCACGATCTCCTCTGTCGCATGAGGCTCCTCAATCCTGAGGATCTTAAATCCAGCGTCCGCAAGCGTATTTATTGTAGTTGAAAACATCCTGTGATATCTCTGGATTCCTTCGACAAACCAGGTCGATTCATATCTTTTTTCCACGCAGTAATTCGCTATATTTGCATAGATCTTCGTCCCATTTTCATCGCAGGTCCATCTGTCAAACTCTCCTGAAAAGCATGTGTTAATCGGATGCTCCTGTGAAAAGAGAAAGATTCCCCCATCACTTAAAAGCCTGTAAACATTCGCTACAACTCCCTGGAAATCCTCAACATAATGAAGTGCCAGCGAACTTATCACAACGTCGAATTCCCCGTCGATTGTTCCGATATCTTCCATCGGCATTTTTATATATGTAATCCGGGGATCGCTGTTTTGGCTCTTCGCCACGGCAAGCATTTTTTCCGAAATATCTATTCCCGTAACCTGAATCGCCCCGCGATTTAAGTAATCGATGCAGCGCTCACCGGTTCCGCAGCCAAGGTCCAGAACTCTTTTTCCTTCAAGATCAGGCATAAGCGCGTAAAGCGTAGGGATCTCAAACAGGTTGTTGGCGTTCACCTCGCGCTCTCGAAGTTTACTGTACTCATTGAAGAATGTTTCATTGTCGTAGATATTTTGCTTTGCCATTTACACCTCCGTACTTAGAACCGTATAGAGTAGAAGGCGGTTTCCCACTCATTACAGTCTATCACAATTATAAACATAATACCCGGATACACTGATTTGAGCCCATTCTACACTTAATTATTCACTTGTTTTTCTAAAGCGATGAATGTATTATATGTGGTATAGTTTTTGTACCAAGTATATAGTTTGAATTTGATTGAATAAAGGAATAAATATCATGAGAAAAAAAGAAAACAAAGAGCTCTTATGTGAAGATATAGCAGGAAAAGGTTGTGGCCTAAAAAAGGTTATCGATACCGTTGGCGGCAAGTGGAAGATCATGATCCTCTGCGTCATCGATAAAAACGAGGTTGTCAGATACGGAGAATTAAATCGTTCTATCCACGGAATCACTAACACAATGCTGGCCAATTCACTGAAGGAACTTGAAGCAGACGGCCTCGTTGAGAGAAAGCAATATGATGAGATGCCAGTTCGGGTTGAGTACAACCTCACCCCAAAAACAAAAAGCCTCATCCCCATCCTTCTTGACCTGAAGAAATGGGGAGAGGAGAATTTGTAGTTTGGAATGGTTACCGCTACTAAACGGTGCTTAATACAATTGATATATATGATAAGCATAAAATGATAAAGCAGCAGATGCCAGCCAGATTACAAAAAATGCGATAATTTGCACCGCCTTATTCATTTTTCCCGGTGAGAAATGGATTATCTTGTTATTAATCTCGATAACAAGATAACATACCGCAATTACTATTATTCCGATGACAAAATGCACCAAAGAAGCAGGCAGCAGACTCCCCCTGGTTGCGATAAGCAGTATACCCCACACGTATAATATGATGTCACTGATGCAATAGTAAGCGTTTATATGCTTAGATAGATGGAAAACGATAGTCGGTACTTTTATTTTTTGTAAAGTCACCAGCTTGTACATGGCAGCAAAAGTAATCAGAGTATCCAGACATACAGCCAAGGCGTCTGTAGCTAATACAGGTTCATCTTCCGGAACGTACTTTGGCATAAACGGAAATGGGACTGTAAACCGAAGCGCAAAGTAAACTACTACAATTGGGATACAAATGAATAATACACGTTTTGACAGAATTGTTTTATCAATAATACGTCTATAATATCCACCTACCAGATAGCCAAATGCAACGAATACAAAATGTGTACACATCGGAAATAGAGCGTTATCAGTCAAAAAAAATAAGTTAATGAGCTTGTTTATCCAAAAATCTTTAGGAGTCCCGATTATTGAATAAAATGGTACCATGAGAAAGTTGAGTATAATTCCTATTAAAAAAATCACTCCATCGCCAAGCTTTAACATTTTGAGCAGAGCCATTAAGATAAATGCAAGGCCGGCAAAAGTGATGATGTCACTATCTATTACCCCCAACATGTATGGGATGAAGTTCTGATTCCCTGTTGCCTTATAAGCTATCAGCCCCGGAATACCTGCACGTAGAAGATTCAAAACCTGACCGATCGTAAGCAATAAAATACCACGATAAAGATTACTTGAGGCATCCTGTTTTTGGGAGTAGCGCATACCGATTCCCATGCATATCATGAATGTGCCTGCCCCCAAAAAGCCTGCACCATACCCAAGCAATCCGGTTATAATACCATGATAACCTCCTGAACTCGCCATATATGCATGAATTAAAATCATTAAAACAATACAAATAGCCTTCGAAATGTCAATTTCAGGTTGTCTGCCAGGATTTACTGTTTTATCTGAGAAATAATTCAATCTTATCCCTCCTTACCAAGTACAGCCTTTTTCCTTCCCAAAAAGACCTTTATCTTTTCATTATTATAGCAGCCTGACTTCCGCGGTTGCCACCGGTATATCTGTGAGACCAGTATTTATGCGGCATACACATAGTACAATCTTCGATGATATCAATGTTTTCTTCGGATAAGCCGGTATTAATCATACTCCTTTTTACAACGCCTTTCAGGTCAAGCATGAATTTCCCGTTATCTTTTCGGTTATATAGATCAGCGGCATCGCCTTCCAGCAAGCTGTTTACTTCCTCAATAACTTCCTCTCCAACTTCGAAACAGCATCTGCCTATAGCAGGACCTATGCATGCCTTGATATGGTCCTTCGTGGCACCAAGGCTTAACATTTTGTTAACGGCTTCTCTCTCGATGTCCTGTACAGTACTGCGCCATCCGCTGTGTACCGCAGCAACGACACCTGCCTCCTCATCTGCCATCAAGAGTGGAATGCAGTCCGCGATAAAAATAACCAACGGTACACCTGACCCGGCAGTTACATACCCGTCAGCCTGAAAAAGCTCATCATAGCCGTAGGGCTTTCTCGCATGCTCTTTTCCTACTATCATCACGTTATTCCCATGCACCTGCTGCCCGCAGACGAACTCCTCAGCTTCTATGCCGCAGGATTTCAGAAATCTATGATAATTCTCTTTAACATTCTCAGGATCATCACCCCTGTTCATGCCCAGATTGAGTGATTCAAATATCCCTTCACTCACTCCTCCGGTCCTGGTGGAGAAACCGTGAGGATATGAAATTATTTGTGATTTTACTGTATTTATCTCTGACATATTATTCCCCCAATTCATGTAAGCCCCTCAATATATCAAAAACACAATATTGGTTCAAAGGAAATGATCACTATAGGACCTGATCAGATGATTCATCTTAAATCTTTCGAGTACGTTCATTTAAACGCCTTTCTTTAAAATCCTTTATATCTATATATTTTGTAATCACCTGTAAAAGTAAATTTACTAACTGCTGCGCTTCTAGCCCTACTGTATATATCAGAATAAGAACCCGAAATGATATTCCCGGTAGAATCTGCATAATACTGTGTAATAACATCGTTTCCCAGCCAAAGTATTATATGATCATGTATCCTTATTTCTTTACCATTTATTTTTTGTAGGTTACTTTCATCTAACTTGTCTAAAGTTTCATTCAACTTTTCTTTGTATTCATCAGACTCTTTTTTCCAAGTTTCATAGTAAGAATAATCCGGAACATCATCCGTAAGCCTCAGCCAATGGTCAGACCATGCCCTATCTTCTGTGTCATCTATCGTACCATCACCATTTTGATCGGGATTAAACACATTATTGTATCCACCTTTAGGAGTAGCCAACTTGCTAGTGCCTTCATTTTCTCTTAATTCTTCTTCATTGAACTCATGGAAAGAACCATCATGATCAAACCGTCCATCAGGAGTTTCATAGCCACACCAGTTTCCATCAGGATCATAATAACCAAATTCCTCGGTCCCAAATTCGTAGTAATTGCCTTCTTCATCATAATAACCATCACCATCAGCACCAAAGTCTAATGTTTCATCTAATACCTGTTTGGCATTACCATTATCCAAGTTCTCAAGTTCATTTACAAGCTTCTCTAAATCAAAGTCCGGGTCTGATAATATACCTTTTATATAATCCGATTTATGAGAACGTCTATCGATGAATATAACATCACCTTCCCGCATTTCAGATTCACCAAGCCTGCCCATGCATTCCCAATCATCCGGTTTATTTTCAAAATAATTTACAAGACCAGTAACTGACGCACTGGAATAATCATCCATATACCCTGCAGCGTTTAGAATAGCAGATACAGTTGTGGCACAAGACCTATAATAGTTGGAACTATCAGGCGCATAAGTATCCACCGCATAAATGTACGTATCTGTACCATCATTACCAATACTATCTTTTATATGTTCATAAGCCAATAATATGGCGCTGTATTCAATATTGCCTTTGCACAAATATGGATATAACTTAGAAACTTTATCTATATCCAAGTTGGAAATATCCTTTATCTCTATTGAGATTAAGTTTTTATTAGACAAAACATAATCTAAGCCTTTATCTGTCAGAGCATTTACATTGATATGTCTTGCGTACTTCAATTCCTCTGAATCACTACCATTTATCCTGTAATCTCTAAATACATTTAATTTTGTTTGATCTTTATTTTCTTCTCCTATTATAAAATTCTCTATTGTAAAATAAGCACAAACATTGAAAGTATTCTGTGAAAAGAGTGCAAGCAATACCACTAAAGCAATAAACTTTCTAAATTTCATTGCATTACCTCCAAAGTATACTGGATTTTTATATTAGCCTTTGTTCCGAATTCATATTTCCAATATATATTTTATCGGCATAAACACCATTTTTTTAATCACGGGTGCGTTTGATCCAGATGCTTTTTCTACGCAGCAGACATCTTTATTGGTTCTGCATACAGATGTTCCATAGATTGCTGTACTTTGATGATGTCAGACCTTTTTCATATACAAAAATACAAAAAAGCGCTCAACCATAATAGTTAAGCGCTTCTAATGAGACACGTGGGAATCGAACCCAGTTAATCTTTTTTAAGAAATCCAGTAAGGAAGGAGGTTTCCGCACATCGGTCGTGTCTCTGGTAATCAATTTAGTAATCAAGATCAAATTTTATTTGTCCTATTTAAAGCCATTCCTCAGCATATCTGCATGCCACTCTTCTATTACAGATAGGCACTTAGCAAGGGTATTTGATTTCACGACAACATGAACATCATATCTTCCCTCGGCTTCCCAAGATGATATTGTCATAGCTCTTTCATCAATGTACTTGGGTATATCAAGATTCACGCCCAGTGACTTAGCATACGTTATTATTTCAACTAGATCATGCTTATAAATTTTTCTCTGATCAACAGTTGTTACAGCAGCATAAAGTTGAATTTTAATCATTTTCTCAGCAGCCTGCTGTAAATGATATCCACACTGCCCACGAAGATACTTAGCAATCTTGTTAGGACTCTCTTTAGATTTTTCTAAAGCGGACCGCGCCATCAAAATATCTGCCTTTACCTGATTCATAGAAAGATCCGGAGAATTAATCATCTTCCCTGACATAAAGGACCTCCCCATTATTGATATCATTTATAATAAGACCAGAATATGTATTTCCTGTCTTGAAATACAATAAATCATACGATTGACTAAAATCATCAAAAGAATACAGATTCTCCGCGAACTGCCTATACTCTTTAGAATTTAAGCATTTATATTTTGTCTGATTTCCGAAGATGGCAAGATCTATATCTGAGTCCTCTGTGCAACGCTCATCTATACTTGATCCAAAAAGAATAATCTTATCGATAAAACTACATTTCTTAGCTGAATCAACTATATTATTGATGTATTTATGCTTGATGTCTGCAACATTGACTATTCTGTTGTCTAATACCATTTCAGTTACTTTGCACATATATCATCTCCGTCAATATACTCTCTTTGCACTTTTAATGTTACTCTCTTAAATGAAAAAAGCAATTAATTTTGTCGAAAATTTTTCATATATAGTGTTTGGTCAACATCTCCTTTTTTGGAGTTGTGACCAAACACTAATGGGCCAATAAAAGCGATTTTATGGCACGTTTACTTTTGATACTCATTTACACGGGATTCCGCGTAAGAGAATTATTACTTATGAAAACAGAAGATGTCCGAATAGAAGAACGATACATGATAGGCGGACTTAAAACTGCCGCTGGTAAGAACAGAACCGTTCCTATCGCAAAAAAGATCCTACCTCTTCTGGATGTTTCCGGAGAATATCTGATAGAGCTTAACGGCAAACAGTTAAAATACCGTTATGCTTATGACCTTTTATCAGAACACATGGAAAATCTCGGCATGGATCATGAATTTCACGATACCAGACATACAACAGCCACCCTTCTTGAAAAAGCGGAGGTTCCTTTATTGCACCGCAAATTAATTCTCGGTCATTCTTCCGGGGATGTTACGGACCGTTATACTCATGTAGCACTTGAACAATTAGTAGAGGACATTGACCTCATTTGACTTCTTTTTTTTAATCAAAATTTGTATGCTACTTGTATGCTACGATAAAATATCTAGAGTTATTTAAACGATTTTTGGATTTTTGCAGAAATAAGAAAAACCCTTGAAACATCTACGTTTCAGGGGTTTCTTTCAATGAGACACGTGGGAATCGAACCCACGACAACTTGATTAAAAGTCAAGTGCTCTACCAACTGAGCTAGTATCTCATATATATGAACTGCAAAAGCAGTGATATATCAAAAAACTGGGCTAGCGGGATTCGAACCCACGAGTGCAGCAGTCAAAGTGCTGTGCCTTACCGCTTGGCGATAGCCCATCATACACAGCAGATGTGCCTTACTAAAATAATAACTCAGATTAAATATTTAATCTAGAAGTTATCGCCCTAAAATATAAAAGGGTGGCTAGAGGGACTCGAACCCTCGGTCTCCAGAACCACAATCTGGCGCGTTAACCAACTACGCTATAGCCACCACAAAATGTGCCCGAAGGGATTCGAACCCCCGACCCACGGCTTAGAAGGCCGTTGCTCTATCCAGCTGAGCTACGGACACATATATCGCAACCACGCGGCGACATCTATAAAGTATAAAGTAGAGTCCAATCAATGTCAATATAAAAAATGCATTTTTTCTAATTAATTGTTTTTATTTTATATTTCATAGATGAAAGCCGCATAAATTGCGAATTCTTCCGATATTGTATGGCAACCGTTTTTCCTAATGGCCGTACTTAATTATATCTGCTAACGATTCTGCTTCCTTTTGAACGGGTAATTTTATAGCTTATACCTTTGCTGATAGAATCCTTAATAAATGAATCCAGCACGTCTTTGTAGCTGCAATTTCCATCTTTCTCATAATGAGATATGAGTGAAAGGAATTCATCATCTTCGTACTCGATGTAAAGTACGTCGTCATCTTCCATTTTTATAAGTATGATTTCAACGCTGCCATCGGATGTGATCTCTGTGAACTCGAAATCTTCTTCCTTGAGGAAGTCCTTGATGTCGCCGGCTGTTCCAACCATTGATTCTGTCGCCTGGTCCATGTCATCCATGATTTCGGGAACAAAATCTTCTGCCTGCTCGGGCTCTTCTTCAAGTGCTCTGTCTTCCTCAGTTTGCAGCATCTCCTCTTCAGGAATAATAATCTCAGGTATATCAAGGTCAAGCTCCGGCAAATCGATCTGAAGTTCTTCTTCAGTTCCTTCCGACGCTGCCTCTTCACTCATGCTTTCATCAACAATTGGCTCGCTAAGCCTTGCAAGCTCTTCTTCAGGAGAAAGTTCAGGCGCTTCCTCTGCTTGCTCCTCAGCAGAACCTTCTATATCCATCAGAGATATGTCAGAATCCATAGCTTCGGGAGTTTCCTCTACTGCGGATGCTTCTTCTGCTACAGGGACCTCTATATCTGCAGGCATCTCTATATCTACAGGCATTTCTATATCTACTGCGGGAATCTCTGCTTCTGCTGGTACTTCCTCTGCTACAGGGATCTCAATTTCTGGTGCAGGGGCTTCCTCAGCCGCAGGAATTTCTATCTCTGCTGCAGGCGCCTCTTCAACCACAGGAATCTCTATCTCTGCTGCAGGGGCTTCCTCAGCCGCAGGAATTTCTATATCTGCAGGCATCTCTATATCGGCCGGTATTTCTATATCTGCTGCGGGAATCTCTGCTTCTGCTGCTGGTGCTTCTTCTGCTACAGGGATCTCAATCTCTGCTGCAGGGGCTTCTTCTGCTGCAGGTATTTCTATATCTGCAGGCATCTCTATATCAGCCGGTATTTCTATATCTGCTGCGGGAATCTCCACCTCTGCTGCAGGTGCTTCCTCTACCGCAGGAATTTCTATCTCTGCTGCAGGCGCCTCTTCAACCACAGGAATCTCTATCTCTGCTGCAGGGGCTTCCTCTACTACAGGAATCTCTGCCTCTACTGCAGGGGCTTCTTCTACTGCAGGTATCTCAATCTCAGCTGCAGTAGCCTCTTCAACCGCAGGAATCTCTATCTCTGCTGCAGGGGCTTCCTCTACTACAGGAATCTCTGCCTCTACTGCAGGGGCTTCTTCTACTGCAGGTATCTCAATCTCAGCTGCAGTAGCCTCTTCAACCGCAGGAATCTCTATCTCTGCTGCAGGGGCTTCCTCTACTACAGGAATCTCTGCCTCTGCTGCAGGGGCTTCCTCTGCTACAGGCATTTCTATTTCAGGTGCAGGCGCTGCTTCTGCAGCAGGAATCTCAACTTCCGCTGCTGGTGCTTCTTCTACTGCAGGTGCTTCTTCAACTATAGGTATCTCTACCTCTGCTGCAGGTGCTTCCTCTGCCACAGGAATCTCCACCTCTGCTGCAGGCGCTTCTTCCACTGCAGGTATCTCAATCTCAGGTGCTGGTGCTTCCTCAACTGCAGGTATCTCAACTTCTGCTGCAGGTGCTTCTTCAACCACAGGAATCTCCGCTTCTACTGCAGGTGCTGCTTCCATTGTAGGAATCTCTATCTCAGGTGCGGGGGCTTCTTCAACCACAGGTATCTCTACCTCTGTTGCAGGTGCTTCTTCTACTGCAGAAATCTCCACCTCTGCTGCAGGCACTTCTTCTACTGCAGGTATCTCTACCTCAGCCGCAGGTGCCTCTTCTACCGCAGGGATCTCTATCTCAGGCGCGGGGGCTTCTTCTACTGCAGGAATTTCTACTTCTGCTGCAGGTGCTTCCTCTACTACAGGGATCTCTACCTCTGCTGCAGGCGCTTCCTCTACTGCAGGAATCTCGATCTCAGGCGCAGGTGCTTCCTCTACCACTGGTGCCGCAGCTTCTGCTGCCATTGCCGCCGCAGCTGCCTCAGCTTCCGCCTTTGCTGCTTCCTGCGCTTCAAAAGCAGCAACCTCTTCTGCAAATGCAATTTTCTCGAGGTTTTTATCCGCCTCCTCAGCAGGAGCCTCAGGTGCCGGAGCTGCTGCCTCAGGAGCAACTTCAACCTCAGGAACCGGTGCTGCCTCAGGTGCTGCCGCAACTTCCGGAGCCGGTGCTGCTTCAGGAACCTCTGCCTCAGGTGCTACTTCCGGAGCTGGTGCTGCTTCAGGAACCTCTGCCTCAGGCGCAACTTCCGGTGCCGGTGCTGGCGCAGGAGCTTCTGTAACTTCAGGCGCTGCCGCTGCTTCAGGAGCTGCCGGAACTTCAGGCGCTGCCGCTGCTTCAGGAGTTACTACTGCTTCCGGAGCCGCTTTCTTTCTGGTTGCTCTTGGCTTCTTTTCCGGTGCCGGTGCTGCTGTTTCAGGTGTCGCTGCTTTTGTATTTGCCATAATTAATCTCCTTTTTAAAAGAGAACTACGTACAATCCTACATATATATTATCTTTTATAATTGTCAAAATGAGAAATTAACTTCTTATAAAAAGACTAAACATTTTGTTACAAAAAAGTTTCTCATTTTAAAATAAATATTCACTTGCAATTTTCTATAAAATAAAAAAGAGAGCACCTTGCCGGTACTCTCCTCATCAAGCATCATTTATTCAGCATAATAAACATAGTTCTCTTTTCTTGGAGCTGCATCCTTAGGAGGCTCAGCCGCATATCCAAGTGCGCAGTGGCCGATTCCTTCATAATCACCACTAATTCCAAGCTTACTCAGAAGATTTTTTCCAAACTCTGACTCAAACTCTTCCTTCGCTCTGTGAATCCAAATGCTGGCAACCCCAAGGCTCTCTGCGGCATTCATAAGGTTCCCCATAACGAGTGAGCCATCGTACACATGCGTGGGAACACTTTTATCTGCAAGAACTATCAGAATAACCGGTGCCCCGTAAAAAGGATCAAACCCTTCATCCCATCCACCGATTTTCCTGTTTTCCTCTGAAACCGCATCGCGCAGCTCCTTCCCGGTAACTGCGATGATGATAGGACTCTGCTTGCCCATCCCTGTTGCCGCATAAGTTCCCGCTTTAATGATGGCATCAAGCTCTTCTTTCTTAACCATGTCCGGCTTGAATTTTCTGCAGCTACGCCTTGTCTCCAAAACCTTCAGTGTTTCGTTCATAATCATACCTCCTCTGAATCATTTTATATGCCCTGAAGATATGCGCATATTACTTGATATATCTTCATAGACATTTTGTTTTGTATTTCCCTTTATTCAATTGTGTGCAATTAACATTATGTCACCACAAATTCCATAAATCCATTTTTGAAAAATCCAGAAATAGATTTACCATTATCGATATTGCGTCAATAAATGTCACTTTTCATCCACTTTTTCAACAAACCAGACTACTATCTCTAATATGCATTCAAGCTATATCTCTAGCTCCAGCCTGACATGCTACAATAGAAAAAAGAGCCCGACAAACGTCAGACTCCTCCAATTCAACCAAGATAATATCCTCAAAATCAGTTCCTGCAACACATGCAAAAAACTTGATTCCAAAAACTTCCCAATACTAAATACACACTCTTACAGCACATCCAAATACTTAATCTCATAAGTCAGCTCGCCTTCATCATCAATAGTAAGCACGAGATATGAAGGTTTTCTGCCCTCCTGTCTGGGGTAGGAGAGGCTTCCGGGGTTAAACACGTACATGCCGTCTATCTCCGCCGCCACAGGCTTGTGGGTGTGGCCGTAGATCACGACATCGGCGCCTCTTGAGAATGCCTCGCGCATGATCTCATCGCTGCCCATATTCACAAGATATCTGTGTCCGTGAGTAAGGAAAAATGTGTGCGGCCAAACTTCAAAAACCTGCTCATCGGGAAGACTACAAAAGAAATCGTTATTGCCTCTCACAATCCGCATGGGAGCGCCTGCAAGCTGCTGCATCTGCGTTTCACTTCCCTCCGTGTCGCCGCAATGAATGATAAGGCTGACAGGGCTTTCCGCCTCTACAGCCTTATAAAAATTCTCATCTTTTCTATGTGTGTCACTAACAATCAAAATTTTATGCATACAAAAATATTACCTTACTAAGTGATTACTTAAGCTTCTCAGCCATCATTCTGAGCGCTTTGCCTCTGTGGCTTATTGCGTTCTTCTCCTCAGGGCTGATCTCTGCGGAAGTCTTGCCGTATTCGGGCAGGAAGAAGATCGGATCATAGCCAAAGCCGTTTTCACCTGCAATCTCATGGCCGATTATTCCTTCCATTGTAGCCCTGACTACAAGCTCCTCGCCGTTTGAACGAACTGCTCCTATGGCACATACGAATCTGGCAGTGCGCTTTTCATCCGGAACGCCTTCAAGTTTCTCGAGGATCTGCTTGTTCTTCTCGGAATATGGTGTGTCATGTCCAAGGAATCTGGCGGAATATATGCCGGGCGCCTTGTCCAGGTAATCAATCTCAAGTCCTGAGTCATCAGCCATGATGCAAAAATCGGTCATCCCCTTCTCTTTGCAGTAATCAGCGACAGCTCTTGCCTTGATCATGGAGTTTTCCTCAAAAGTGGTGCCGTCCTCGACTATATCAAGGTCGATTCCCTCATCCTTCATGGAATTGATCTCGGATGCAACTCCGCCCAGAATCTCTCTGATTTCTCTCATCTTGTTTTCATTACCGGTAGCAAAAATTATTTTCATAATATATCTCCATTACAAATAAATTGTATCGATTAGCCATTTATAATTCCCTGCAGGGCATCATCCTCCGCTGAAGCATCTGCGGGATTTACTGCCTCAAAAGCATTGCGAATTCCCTCTGCAACGCCCTTAGCGCACTTCTCTATATAGCTGTCCTTGGAAAGCTTGTCGTGATCGACTCTGTTGTTGAGATTGCCGATTGTCACAAAGGCAGACGGAATCTTTGAAGTGGTCAGCTTTTCATTCTCCTTATAGGAAGAAGATAGGCCAAGAGCCTTGTTACCTGAGTTCTCCGCAACGCTCATCTCAAGCTTGTCGGCGAGCTCCACATTTCCGAAGCCTCTTATGAAAAATCTGTCATTGAAATATGTCCTTACACCTGCGTCGCTCTCGACTGTCTCGTCGATTCCAAGCTGTACATAGAAATCCGCACCGGAATCATTTATAAGTGATGCAAGCGCCTCCGCTCCAACCTCAGCGTCATCGAGCGTGGTAAAATACAGCTTCACGCTCTCATCTCCCTGAAAAGCGTTCTTGATATAAGGGATCATCTTAAGTCCGAGCTCATCCACAGGATCGATTACTACTACATTTTCATAGTCACCCGAAGGTGCGTTAAAATTCACCACAATCTCGCCGTCTCCGAGCGAAGTTGAATTCTCGTATAGGCCGTCAAGCCAGAATTTAAGGCAAACAAGACCGCTATCTCCAAGCGGGCTGAAGGTAGCCTTCTGGATACAGATGAGATCTGTCACCACACCGTTTTTCGCATAAAATTCAGGGTCTTTGCCCTTAACATAGAGCACAAACTGATGAAGTCCGTGCCTCTCCTCAAAGGTGATGCTGTCTGAAGATACCCCGCTCTCAAGCGGTATCACTAGGCTTCCGTTTCCTTTAGAAGTCGTGGGAGCCTGAATTTTTAATTCATATTCGCGGGCATCTTCGATTTTGGCTGCAACCTCCTCACCCGCTTCAGCGATTATGACATCCTTGGTAGCAGCTCTAAAGAACATGACTCCGAGCGACAGCACCACAAATATACCGGTCATGATCGCGGTTTTCCGTAGTCTGTTTTCAATCATTACTTATATTCCTTCTGGGAGGTTTAGGTCCCATGTATTGGTAAAAATAGGTCTTTATCATACCGTTGTAAATCTTACGGTTTTTGTCGGCCTTTTTGCCGATATCGCGCTCCGCCTTGTCATATGCGGTGATAAGGTACATAGACCAGGAATCCAGCGCCTTATATCTCTCGCCAAGCGTCTTGTAAAGCTTAGGAAGCTCCTTCTGCTCACCGATTCTCTCGCCGTAGGGCGGATTGGTGATGATGAAGCCGTATTTCTTCCTGTGACTTAAGTCAGCGACAGGTCTCGCCTGAAAATGTATCATTTTATCGACACCGGCCTTCTCGGCATTTATCCTGGCAATGTCAATAACCTCAGGATCGATGTCGTAGCCCTGAATATCGGTATCGACGCCAAAGTGAATCTCATCAGCGCACTCCTCGCGCACATCCTTCCAGTTCTGGGGAGTAATGATATGTGTCCATTTCTCCGCTGTGAAATGTCTGTGCATTCCGGGTGCCACGTTCGCCGCGATCATCGCCGCTTCAATGGGGAAGGTTCCGCTTCCGCAGAAGGGGTCCACAAGTATCCTGTCGGGTTTCCAGGGTGTCAGCATCAAAAGAGCGGCCGCCAGGTTCTCGGCAATCGGAGCCTTGGCCTCAAGCTTTCTGTAGCCTCTCTTGTGGAGTGACTCGCCTGTCGTATCAAGGGCCACGGTGACCTCATCCTTCATAAGGAAAACCCTCACCGGGAAGCTCTCGCCGCTTTCCTCAAAACGCATGATTCCGTAGATATCGGAAAGTCTGTCAACCATCGCTTTTTTCATAATGGACTGTATGTCAGACGGGCTAAAAAGCTTACTTTTAACACTGCTGGCCTTCTTAACCCAGAACTTGCCGTCCTTCGGAATGTATTGTTCCCAGGGAAGCGCTCTGGTTCCCTGATACAGCTCCTCGAAGGTTATCGCATGAAAAGAACCGACCTTGATGAGTACTCTCTCGGCCGTCCTCAGTCCGATATTAGCACGGACAACGGCGTCCGCGTCACCGATGAAGGTCACTCTTCCGTCCGCAACCTCGCGTATCTCATAACCAAGGTTAATTATTTCTTTTTTCAAAACCGCTTCCAGACCGAAATGGCATGGCGCAATCAAATCAAATCTCTGCATAGTTATCCTTTTATAATAATCTGCGGGTGACTAATTAAATCCGTTTTATTTTATCACAGTTTGTAGTTTTAAAAAATTTTTTATTTCACTATAAAGTTCCGGGAACTTTTGTCGATATACTTATTGCAGAACAAAAAGGACAATCTCCTTTTCTTAATGACCGGTATGGAGTCCCCACCCATGCCGGTCTCCTCCCATTAATAGGGGATTTTTGTGTGTCTCAGATCCGGAGATTGGAAAATAGGGAAAAGAAATTTAAAAACAGTATTGACAATTACTTATTCGATGTTATAATAATTTTTGCTGCACAAGTTGTGCAGGCATGTGTGTGTAGCTCAGCTGGATAGAGCGTCTGGCTACGGACCAGAAGGTCGAGGGTTCGAATCCTTTCACACACGTCGATTAAAATAAGAGCCATAGCAATTAGCTATGGCTCTTATTTTGTTCGAGTCCGGAGGACTCGAACGGGTTCGATCTCCGCTCGGCGTCACTTTTTCTGTCGTATCAGTCGTACTACCATAATCACCACGGCGATGATAGCTATTATTACGTCGAAAATCGGCATTGCCATCATCAGCACTAAAGTAATAACCGGAAATGGAGTTCCTATCATATCGGGATCCCATGGGATCAGATACACATCCATTAAGGGTGCTATCTTAAAAACAAACAAATTCATAACCAGCGTTGCCGGTATTAAAATCAGTGATTCATACGGGTTCTTTTCCATCTGTTCAAGTTTCCTTTTTTCATATAATAAAAGGATGAATTTTTATAAATTAAAATTCATCCCATACTTTATCTTTATAGACTTATATTATAGTACAGTACTATCACTGGCTAAGCAAGCCTCCGCCACCGGCGGCCAGATTTGCTTCCTCCTCTGCCTTGGTTCTTGCAACCATGGCCTCCATCTCGGGTCTTGCAATATCGAAGCAGGCGAGCATCTTTGTGGAGAAGATTCCGCTCTCACCATTTTTGATCATCTCATAGGCCTTGCTGGGCGAATAAGCTGATTTATATACACGGTCACTTACAAGCGCATCATAGACATCCGCAAGGGAGGTTAGCTGCGCAGCGATGGAGATTTCCTCTCCCTTTAAGCCGTCGGGATAACCCTTGCCGTCGTATTTTTCATGATGGTGTCTGCATATATCGTAGCTGACCTCAAGATACTCCTTATCCTGCAGGTCTGCCAGCATCTTAACAATCTCGCAACCTCTTGTGGTATGCGACTTCATGATGTCGAATTCATCGGGCGTAAGACGTCCGGGCTTTAGCAAAATAGCATCGGGAACGGTAATTTTTCCGATGTCGTGCATGGCACTGGCATTTGTAATAACCTCTATCTTGTGCGGTGTTAACCCGAATTCGGGATAGTTTCTCATCGCCACATTTGCCAGAATCTGAACAAAGCCCTTGATTCTCTTTAAGTGATATCCGGATTCAAGATTACGGAACTCAACTATCGTACAGATTGTATCGATAATTCTGCTGTTGGTCTCCCTTAAGCGTTCCTCCTGCTTTTTAAGAACCAGGTACTGCTTTTTAAGAACCTTGGTCTGATCGTTAACCTTCTGTTCAAGAACCTTGCGGTTCATATTGAGCTCGATAGCCCTCTTAACCCTGTGTTGGACTATAAATGAATCAAAGGGTTTATGAATAACGTCGGTAGCGCCTGTCTGGTAGCACTTTCTCTCGGTCTCTGCTGAAGTGTCCGCAGTAATCATCAAAACCGGAATCTTGTCCGGAATCTTGTGCTTGAATAGTTCCTCCAAAAGTCTGAACCCATCCATTTCAGGCATAACTATATCAAGCAGAATCGCGGCGATCTCGTCCTTTTTCTGCGCAATAATTCCAAGAGCCTTCTTTCCGTTTTCAGCCTCCAGAATATCATACTTATCCTTGAAAATTTCAGCCAGGATACCTCTATTTATTTCTGTGTCATCTACAATTAGAATACTCTTGTCAGCCACTTTTTAGCTCCTTGCTATCGGTTTCTCACCGTCAAGCATTACCAGTCCGCCATCTTTCCCTGTAAAGGTTATTCCCCTGGATGTTTCGACTATATCATGCACTCGCAGCACTCTGTTTCCAAGTTTCACGGTAGTTCCGCTAAATACAAGTCTTGAGACTATGACTTTGGCATCCCTTACCGATTCCATCTCTTTCTCTATAACTCGCTTTCTCTCGTTCAGTTTTTCAAGCTCAGCTTCCTTTATCGCAGATTCTGCATTGATTTTGATTTTTATCTGCAAAGCCTGTTTATTGGTATTATCGTTAAAGGACTGCAGCTTTCCTCTTTGTTGTTCGTAGGTTTTAAGCTCCGCATACAAACGACTGACATTCTTAAGAAGCATCTGATACTCGTAATCGAGTTCCTCTGTGATTCCCGTTCTGACAACTGTTTCCTTTACTGTTTTGCTTCCAAGAACCGCTGTTTCAACGCCCCTTAGTGAGGTAACGACACCTCCGCTCACAAGTCCTTTTTCGCCAAGCATAACGACTTTTCCGTCAGCTGATACATCGCAGTTCAGGCAGTCGTTGGAAATAAGATCACCCTTGCACTTGATGTTTGCCGTATCAAGATGAGCTGCTGCCACCATGCCTCCGGCCGTTATCGAAACACGGTCGTTTACATTTCCGACAATACTTTTTTTGACAAACACGCGGCCGCCGGCATGTATATCGGAACACGAAACGCTTCCGTCCACCACAACATCACCTTTTGCCTGGATGTAAACATTGTCTACATCTCCTTTTACCCAGATGGTTCCGTCGTAGACTATCTTATCTTTGACATTTATAAGTGATTCGTAGGTCTTAGCCTTATCAATTCTTATCTCGCCGTTTAGGATTCTTCCGACACCCGCAAGCGAGGACACATACGTCTGCTTATCGGCCAGCATCATGAATCCCTGTCCTTTTAGTATCGGCTTTCCTTTTCCAGGCTTTGCCTTTAACAGTTTTCCGTTGACATCGAAGCCGTCCTCACCGACAGTTGCGGGATGATAGATTGCAAGCTTATCTCCGAGCTTGACCTCCTGGAACACTTTTACCCTGGAAAAATCCGCCACGTCTCCGCTGCTTAAATCCGGCTGAATGTCCTCGTTCAAATTCATAAGGAATTCATAGTATCCGTCGGTCCCGTTCACAGGTAATTTCCCCTGAGCCACAAGAGTCTTAACGCCGAACTTCTTATTCAGTATCATCTCTTCGATGGCCTTCCTGCTGACGCCCCTTCGTACACGGGCGCTGTACAGCAGCTTAATCACCTTCTCAAGAGTATATGTTGTTCCCTTGGCTCCGAGAGGAAGAGTAAAATAGCACTTCATTTTATCTTCCGAAATATCGATAAGGCGTCCTTCCTCAGTCTGAAGGAACTGCCATGCCTTAACCTCTTCATCCGCAGGCTTCTCCAGCTCTTCCTGGAGCTGTCCCGTAAAGAGCTTGCTCAAATTGCTGGGAAGAGTTTTACCCTCCTCAAGCCATTTACGCATGATTCGCATCTCCTGCGCGGGATGAACCATGCTCTTATACAAATCTACATCTACATTGTTCTCAAGTCCCCTTCTTATCTCGTACATCTGATCTGCGCGATAAAGGGACTTTGCATAGGGCGTAACATCAATCTGATGTTCAAGTCCGAGGCGCAGCTCTCTCATCTGCTTCCAACCGTATTTCTCATCGGCATAAATGGAAACATCGAGGTTCTGCTCCAGACCTTTCCTGACCTCATGCATACATTCGCCGCGCATGCCAAAAAGGAAGTAACGGTCAATATCCTCGATTCCTTCCTGTTTTGCCTTTCTGATCTGTTCCAGCTGCTCGGCATCAAAATTTCTTTTTACATATTCGGAGATATCTATCTTCTCCTTAAAAGCAATGTGGATCTGCTCCAATGTGGATGCATCCTTATTGCGAATCAATCTCTCGTCAAGCTCGAGGCCATCCTCGAGGCTCTCTCTTATCACCCTCATTTTCATGTAGGGCATATCTATTCGCGCATACTGAGATATGTCTGTGCCGTGCTCGAGACCAATCCGGATTTCTTGCATCTGCAGCCAGTTGAATCTCTCATCCTGATAGAAGATAACAGGCACACCCGCCATAAGTCCGAGTCTGATCTGTTTCATCTGGTCTGAAAAAAACTCCGGCCTTGCATACTCGGAAACATCAAGATTTTCCGAGAGCCCCTCTCTGATCTCGGCAAGCTGCATTATATCAAAGCCCGCCTCACGATAAGCAGACATATCGATTCCGCTCTGAAGCTCAAGCCGTATCTCTTCCATCTCATTCCAGGGCACATCAGGTTTGGCATAGGTATCTACGTTGACCCCGGTCGAAAGTCCCTTTCGGATTTCCGCAAGCTGATAAATGTTGAAATTCTGTTCCTTGTACTTTTCAACATCTCCGCCCTGTTTCTTTATGAGCAGCAGCTCGTTAGCTATCAAATCAGGCTGATATAAACTTTTATCCTCATCGGCGGTAACAACAGCCATTATCAGTGCCCTCGCGTATTATTTCGGCATATAATCTTCCAAAAATATTCTATCACCGAAAAAAATAACGCTCAATGAAATTGCACGAATTTATGAATATTTAATACTCTTTTTCCGTTTTCTTAAAACACGATTACATACTCTCAAACAGTTCAGCTATGCTAACATCGTACGGCGCACGAAGCACTCCAAACTCAGTCACAATGCCTGTTATAAGCTCGTTATCCGTAACATCAAAAGCGGGATTATAAACCTTCACGCCCTCGGGAGCCATGCGCTCCTTATACCACATTTCGGTAACCTCTTCGGGCTTTCTCTGTTCGATTTTTATGTCGTCACCGGTCTTCGTATTTATGTCAATTGTTGAGGTTGGCGCACATACGTAAAAAGGGATTCCGTAGCGTTTTGCCACAGTCGCCACCACACTGGTTCCGATCTTATTGGCGGCATCTCCGTTAGCGGCAACTCTGTCGCACCCCACGAAAATAGCGTCTATTGCACCGGTTTTCATAAGAGATGCTGACATGTTATCGCACAAAAGAGTTGTATCTATTCCGGCTGACTGCAGCTCAAATGCGGTGAGTCTTGCCCCCTGAAGGAGAGGTCTTGTCTCATCGCAGTAAACGCGTATATTCATGCCCTTTTCATGAGCAAGATACATAGGCGCTGTGGCTGTGCCATACTTGCAGGTCGCAAGCTGTCCCGCGTTGCAGTGTGTCAGAAGGCCGTAGCCGTCCTTTATAAGAGTGAGGCCGTTCTCTCCGATCCTTCTGCAAACATCGATGTCCTCCGTCTTAATGCGCTCGGATTCCTCTCTCATCTCTGTTATAAGAGCGTCCCTGTCAAAAGAGCCTGCCCCGTCTTCCTCTGTCATTCCGCGCTCCTTAGCCATGCTCATCACATGTGCTTCCATGCGCTTTAATGCCCAGGAAAGGTTCACCGCTGTGGGTCTTGAAGAATTGAGGTAGTCACTCTTTTCCTTGAGTTCTGTCATGAACTCCGAAAAAGTCTCTGCCTTCGAATGTTTCATAAGAATATAAAGACCAAAGCCCGCAGCTACTCCGATAGCCGGTGCGCCGCGAACCTGAAGAAGATAAATCGCATTCCAGATTTCCTCCCCCGTGCGCAGCCTTATCATCTCTGTTTTTCCGGGAAGAAGCGTCTGATCTATTATCTCGATCGCATCATCCTCATCGACAAGCGCTACTGTCTCATAGTCCAAAATACTTTTCATTACCAAAAATCTCCTCTTACATTTTTTATCTGCTATTTTCTCTCAGCGAAGAATCTCTGCAGATCTGCCATAAGCTCTTCACGCTTTATGGACTTTAAAAGATAGCCTTCGGGCTTTAAGTTTACAACCTTCATAACACTTTCCTTGTCACTTTTACCCGTAAGGAAAATAACCGGAATATCCCTGGTTGAGGGGTCGTTTCTGAGCATCTCAAGAACCTGCGGTCCGCTTGTTATCGGCATCTCATAGTCCAGAAGTATGAGGTCCACCTGCGTCCTTCCAAGAATCCTGATCGCCTGAAGCCCGGACACAGCCATGGATACCGTGTATTTTTCACGAAGCCAGTCCCTGATCAGACCTATGTAGGTGGCATCGTCGTCCACTACCATGATGCTTTTTTTCGAAGGATTCAGAAGTTCCGAAAACTGGTTCTTGACCGTTTCGATGAAGTCCTCAACATCCAGTGGCCGAAGGAACGTCTTCAGAATCATTCCACTGGGCAGCTTTCCCTTGGCGATATCGGTGTCTACCTTTTCGCCGATGATAATAATCTGCTTATCATCCTCTGTCAGGTGCTCGTTCAGATAGTGAAGAAACGATTTCTCAATCTTCTCAGACTGATCAAGATAGTATGCAATTGCTGATGCATTATCCCATTTTTTGCTCACCACATCGATATCGGGCGTAACAAAGAAGAAGTCTATACCTGCCTCCCTGAGTTTATTCTCAAGAGCACGTATGACGAAGGTCTCCTTAATTCCTATAAGCATCAATTCCTGATTTCCCATACTCATCGCTTAAACCTCTTCCAAAACCTTTGTGATTTCATCCCAGTTCAGTTCCTTGAGTAATCTGAAAAGCCGCTCGAATCTCTCATTGTTTTCGCTTCCGCAATCATACTCCTTCATGTCGAGAAGTACCATTTCGAAGGAATCATAGTCCATCACCGGAGCGAATTCCTTAAGTGCCCCATAGGCCTCTTCAATGGTGGCTTCGTCGCATTTCTCCTTCTCTTCACTGTCCTCTTTTTCGGACAGCTTTGAAAGGCTGTTTTTGTACTCTCTGTACATTTCAAGAAGTGAAGTCGTGTTTTCTTTTATTTCTTCAATATTTCCGGTCTTTCCTGCTTCTTCCATTTTAGCAGAAAGTTCGGACAATTTCGACGCTCCGATAATTCTGGCGGAGCTCTTAAGGGCATGTACCTTTATGGTGTAAAAATCGTAATTCCCTTCATCATAGGCCTTTTCAATCTCATCCGCTTTTTGTTCCACAGTGAAATAGAAGGTATGAAGTGCATCAAGAAAAGCCTTGCCGTTTCCGCAGTTTTTAATCCCCTCAGTCACATCAATTCCGTTAACGGAGAACAGCCACTCCATGCCCTCCATGGGATTTTCGTTCTCTCCGGAATTTTCTTCGGATGCAAAATCAGTGGGATCCGGCTCCTGCAATAATTCCTCGGGGATGTTGCTCTTAAGTGTTTCCTCAAGCTTTTTAACATTCACGGGCTTCTCAAGATATCCGTTAAATCCCTTCTTTACATAGTAGTGCTCGCCGCTGTGAGCTGCATTTGCAGTCAACGCAAATACAGGAAGCTCGTACCCTTCTTCCCTTATCCTTTTAAGTGTTTCAATTCCGTCCATCTCAGGCATCATGTGATCAAGAAGTACCAGTTCATAGTGCTCCTTTGCCAGCTTTTTAAGGCATTCCTTTCCGCTTAGCGCAGTGTCCACCATAAGCTTTGTTGCCTTAAGAAGTCCCTTTAATACCTGCAGATTCATCTCGTTGTCATCAACAACAAGGATTCTAGCGTCAGGTGCGATGAAGCCGGGAACGTAGTTCTCCTCGTCATATGCAGCAGTTTCATCTTCCTTGAACTCACCTATGGGTTCGTCCTTTTCCACCTTCTGTACCAGTGTAAAGAAGAACTTCGATCCCTCGCCATAGGTACTCTCACACTTAAGCTCATCTCCCATAAGTTCAACAAACTGCCTGGAAATATCAAGTCCCAGACCGGTTCCCTGGATGCCGCTGTTTTTCTGCTCCTCAAGTCTCTCAAAGGCTGAGAACAGCTTGTCCATATCCTCGGGTCTTATTCCGATTCCGGTATCGGATACGCTGTAATTTATAGTACAGGTATCTCCTTCCTTCTTCACAAGCTCGAGAACCAGTTTGAAGGATCCCTCCCTCGTGTACTTAACAGCGTTTGTCAGAAGGTTCACGAGAACCTGTTTTATCTTGCCGTCATCGCCGTAGAGATAGCGCGGTATCTCAGGATCTATTTCCGTTTCAAAAAGAAGATCCTTTTCGTTACTCCTCACTCGGATCATGGTTGTTATGGTCTTCAGGAATTCCCAGAGGTCATAACTTTTCTCCACAAGATTCATCTTCCCCGACTCTATCTTGGAGAGGTCAAGGATATCGTTTACAAGTGACAAAAGCGTCTCTGAAGCCCTTTTTATCGATACGGCATAACCCGTTACCTGCCCTGAGTACTGCGGCATGGAGAGACTCTTATCCTCTCTCAGGATCATCTCATCCATTCCGATTATTGTATTGATAGGAGTTCTGATTTCATGCGACATGTTTGCAAGGAATCGCGATTTAGCGCTGTTAGCTCTGTCTGCCTCCTCTTTTGCAACACGAATTTCCTCATACTGTCTTCTGATAATTGTCGATCTGAGGAACCACCAAACCAGAAATCCGACCGAGCCTGCTACAAGGACAACCATACCTATTCTGAATATCGGAAGCTCCGTAAAATGAGCCTTTTTGTATATAGGATAGACTTCGTCCCTCAGGACTTTTCTTGTATTCTTATCGAGCACCTGAATGTGCATCGTATAATCTCCATAGGGCAAATTGGTGTACGATAAAGAAGACAGTTCATCCTGATATACACTGACACCGTCGTCCTTTGCACCATCAAGGTAGAATTTGATGAGAGGATTCGACAGCAGGTAATTCAAAATAGATACTTCGAACTGTATACGTCTTGCTCCGGCAGGGATCTCATACACTCCGTTCTCACCTTGCACAACCGGCTCGTCGTCTGCAGTAACCTTGTCCAGATCAATGAGATAGCCATTGTCAAAGGCATCATAGGATGTGGTCGAGACTTTTCTTACACCGTCAGTACAGCATAGGAGAAGGTCACCCTCCTCACCTGTAATGCTGTTCCACGCATTAGCTGTAAGTGATGTGTTAAAACCTCTGGAGTAATCCAGCAAATCCAGTGTATATTCTTCGTTTTCAATCACGTTATCTGCTTTAGCAATGAAAATTCCGGCGCTGGAGCTTATCCAGGCCACCTTATCGGGCGTGATATAAACGTCATAGCAGTTGGTATAGGGAAATGCATCCAGCTTTCTTATAGTGCTTCTGTCGTCATAGTACATCGCATTACTTGTGACATAGATGAAGCCGTCATTATAGGGCACGATGCGAAGGACCACCTGTGTTCCCAAGCCTTCCTCGGGACCCTTATGGCCGATTATTTTGTGATCCTTTATAATATATATTCCTTCGCCGTCCGAACCGGCGAGTATGCTTCCGTCCTTATCCTCCACAATTGTAAGCATCTGCGGGGATTCCATGCCCTCCTCTTCTCCGATAGTACAGACTATCTCATCTCCGTCTATGAAGTTAATACCCATATTGCTGGCTGCTACAACTTCTCCGTTAGACAGTTCAAGGCAATACCTGAATCTTCCGCCAAGCGTTCCACTCGTCTCATTAAAAGACTTAGCCTCTCCGTCTGCGCTTACTCTTATAAGTCCGTCCTTGCCATAAGTTGACAGCCATATATTATGCTTGCTGTCGACCATCTGATGCCTTATACGGACTCCTTCGAAGTACTTAATATAGTCGTAATCCTTCGCTGTACAAGTCTCTTCATCAAGAATTGCAAGGCCCTTGTCCATGCCGATGTATATCTCTCCATGATCAACGAGGACGCTGTTTACGACCGCTTCATCAAGTCCGGCTTTCACAAAGACGTTGTAGAAGGGATTCTTGGAAAACTCCAGCATTCCCTGTTTATTTGACGAAAACCACACATTGCCCTGGTAATCATAGATACAGTCTGAAACAGAGCTTCCAAAGCCGTTTTTCATAAGTCTCGTGACATTACCGTTTTCATCAATGATACCGAGTCCGTTCTCTGCGCAGAAAAAGCAGCCTGTTCCATTCTGCTCCGGCACAAGCTTGTTGTAGTAATTTATGTTTTCTGTTTCGACCTGTCCTGTTATCTCAATGTTTCCGCCATTGTAACTGCAGCGCTGAAGTATGTTGTCCGAGGTTCCGAGATGGAGTGTATCTCCGTCTGTACAGGCCACTGTCGTATAGGTAATGCCTGTCTCCTCAAATTCCAGTTCCTGAAGAAGGTCACTACCTTTCAGGAAAAACAGCGTTCCACCGTTAGTGACTCCGGCAATGATGCCGTCTGTCACATAACTCATAGATCTTACTGAGGTGATACCCGTCAAATCATCCAGTTTTTCCAGCGTCATATCCTCATGTATAACTGTTATGCTTGAAACTGTCCCGACATAAATGTTTCCGCTGTCATCCTCACATATTGATCTTATGGAATCAGCACTCAGTCCGTCCTCAGAGGTAAACCTGCTCTTCTCCTCAGTTTCAGGGTTATAGCACACAAGCCCCGTATCGTTTGTGCCTATCCATAGCCTTCTCTTCGAATCAACGTACATGACCATTACGTTGCAGATATTGTCATCTATATCAGCAGCTTCGAATTTTATTCCGTTATATCTGTACAGTCCCGAATACGTCCCAACCCAGATATATCCATCAGAAGACTGTGCCAGCGCATTTATCTCATTGGATACAAGCCCTTTACTGGTGTCATAGCTTATGGATGCATATTCAGCCAGATAGTCTCTTTGCCTGTTATACCCGGCAGCCGCCTGAGTTGACGTTTTACCGCCGTTATCTGCCATTATTGCGCTTTTGGCCTTCGCTACTATTGTATTATTGATCTTAGCTGTTATCGCATGATTCCCTATGTCCCCAGATTTATAATCCGATGATACCCCCTGCAAAATATAGCCAACCCCCAGAGCAATAAAAAGCGCCGCAAATATCAAGGCGACAGATTTTCTGTGATGGATCTGCCGCTTTCTTTGCGACGTATTGCTTAATTTGTTTAACGGTATCATGCTATTACCTATTATTCTATTATTACCTATTATTCTATTGTTTTCAGCCATTCAGCTTTTCCTGAGATTTTATTAATTGCGTGGCTTTTGTTTTTCCTAAAATTCTTTGTCTTACATAGGTTCAGAAAACATCATTCTTACTTAAATTCTATTCTATCATATAGCTTTTTTCAGATTATAAAGGGGAAATTTATAATATATAAAAATTCGATAACATTTACCCTTTATTTAGCTGTTTGACTCATCTTCATCCATTTATACCACTTCCCATCTGTGATTTTTGCATTTTCACACGCTTCACAGATGGACTTTTGTCTGTCATCTGTGTTTTTTCCATTTCTTCTTATTTCACAGATTCTTTTTAAAACCATTGTCTGTGTTTTTACCCTTATTTTCCAAAACACAGATTACCTCATATAAAGACATCTGTGTTTTGCTATGTCCTTTCTATTCCACAGATTCATGTGATAATTGCTTCTGTGTTTTTATACTTTTCTTTTATTTCACAGAGATCATCGACATCTGGTATCTGTGTTGTATACATATCAGTGTGTTGTATACATATCACTCTGTTCCGCATAAAGTTTGAAGAAGAATCCTACTATCTCAACCTATATATCTTTCATTTTGTTTACATCTTGGTAGTAAAAACCTCTCAATAAACCAAGATATCTCTTATTTCCCATCTTTCTTGGTAATAAATCTCAACTACAATACCCTGATATCTCCCATTTTACTTCCATCTTGGTAACACAAACTTTCCCTTAAGCCAATATATCTCTTATTTCATATATATTTTGGTATTATATTTTTACAACCATACCCAGATTTCTGCCATTTAGTTTCTATCCTGGTAATTACCGCCACCACGCCAAAAGACATCCCAATATACCCACACATAAATCCAGACAAAATGATAAAGGGCTGTGGATAATCCACAGCCCTCTTAAAGTCATATAATATGAAAGTTCTGCCCTCGGGCTAAAGCCCTCGCCAAGTGATTACTTTTCAGCGAGTGCAGCCTCAAGCTTCTTTGTAAGTGCAGGAACGATCTTGTTAAGGTCGCCTACTACACCGTAATCTGCTACATCGAAGATAGGAGCGTTCTCATCCTTGTTGATAGCGATGATGAGATCTGACTCTTCCATACCTGCAACGTGCTGGATAGCTCCGCTGATACCGATTGCGAAGTAAACCTTAGGACGAACAGTCTTACCTGTCTGACCTACCTGAAGATCCTTCGGCTTCCAGCCTGAATCTACAACTGCACGTGAGCAAGATACTGTTCCGTGAAGAACCTTTGCAAGGTCCTCAAGGATCTTGAAGTTCTCAGGGCTTCCAACTCCACGTCCGCCAGATACAAGGATCTTAGCTTCCTGGATATCCTCAACCTCTGAAACTGCCTTAACGATCTCAAGGATCTTTGTATAGCATGCATTCTCTGTAAATCCGGGATTGTACTCAACAACCTCAGCCTTAGCGCCCTTTACAGGAGCAATCTTCTGCATAACGCCAGGACGTACTGTAGCCATCTGAGGACGGAAGTCAGGGCAAGCGATAGTAGCGATTGTGTTACCACCGAATGCTGGACGAGTCATAAGGAGCTGCTTATGCTTCTGCTCCTGACCCTCTACAGGGTTAAGCGGGAAATCACCGATATCAAGCTGTGTACAGTCAGCTGTAAGACCTGTGTGAACACGTGAAGATACGCGAGGACCAAGGTCACGTCCGATTGCTGTAGCACCAACAAGAAGGATCTCCGGCTTGTACTCGTTGATTACAGATGCAAGCGCGTGTGTGTAAGGCTCTGTACGATAATCCTTAAGTTCAGGATCGTCAACAACGATTACACGGTCAGCGCCGTACTCTGCAAGAGTATCTACAAGATTGCCTACCTTGTCACCAAGAAGGACTGCTGTTACTTTTTTCTCATCAAGATCATTAGCAAGATCTTTTGCTTTGCCCAGAAGCTCTAATGCAATGCCTGAAAGCTCATTGTCTACCTGCTGAGCAAATATAAATACACCCTTATATTCTTCTAAAGACATGTTTTGTTCTCCTTTTTATAACTAATTTGCTGCTATTACGCAGGTATTATATAACGTGCTTCTCTTCGAGTTTTCCGAACAGATAATCAACTGCTTCATCAGCTGAATCAGCAACGATCTTCTCGCCGGCACCCTTCTTAACCTTATCGGAAGCCTTAGCGATCTGAGTAGGTGATCCCTTAAGACCGAGGTTAGAATCCTCAACATCCTTAAGATCTGCTCTTCCCCAAACAGTTACTTCCTTCTCGAAAGCATCGAAGATTCCGCCGGGAGTCATGTATCTGGGCTCGCCAAGCTCTGCAAGAGCTGTAATAAGGCAAGGCATCTTAGCCTCTACCATGTGATAACGATCCTCGAACTGACGCTTAACAACAACAGTCTTTGCCTTCTCGTCAACCTTGATCTCCTCAGCGTAAGAGATTACAGGAAGTCCAAGGTGCTCAGAAATCTGAGGTCCAACCTGAGCTGTATCTCCATCGATAGCCTGACGGCCTGTGATTACGAGATCATACTCAAGGTTTCTGAGTGCGCCTGCGATTGTTGAAGATGTTGCCCATGTGTCAGCGCCACCAAGTACGCGGTCTGTAACAAGAACTGCCTTGTCAGCACCCATTGCCATAGCCTCACGAAGAACTGCCTCAGCCTTGGGAAGACCCATGGTTACAACAGTAACTTCTGCGCCATATTCATCCTTAAGACGAAGAGCTGCCTCAAGACCTGCTTTGTCATCAGGGTTCATGATTGCAAGCATTGCTCCTCTGTCGAGTGTTCCATCGGGTTTAAACTTAACCCCGCCCTTTGTATCGGGCACCTGCTTTATGCAAACTACAACTTTCATTTGTTTTCTCCTTATTAAAAATTGTAAATAGTCCTTTGTGAATGGTTCCGGATATTAGGAAAGTAATGCTCCACTGATAACCATTCTCTGAACCTCAGATGTACCCTCGTAGATCTCTGTGATCTTAGCATCACGCATCATTCTCTCTACTTCGTACTCTCTGATGTAACCATAACCACCGTGAAGCTGAACAGCCTTGGTTGTAACATCCATAGCAACCTCTGCAGCGAAAAGCTTAGCCTTAGCAGCTTCTACAGAGTAACGATCCTTGTTCTTCTTAGCATCTGCTGCTGCGTAAACAAGCATCTTAGCTGCTTCACACTGTGTAGCCATGTTAGCAAGCTGGAACTGTGTATTCTGGAACTGACCGATTGAACGACCAAACTGCTTTCTCTCCTTAACGTACTCAATTGTACGATCAAGAGCGCCCTCAGCAATACCAAGAGCCTGTGCAGCGATACCGATACGTCCACCGTCAAGTGTGTGCATAGCGATCGGGAAGCCCTTTCCTCTAGCGCCAAGAAGGTTCTCAGCAGGAATGTGGCAATCCTGGAAAATGAGCTCGTATGTGGATGATCCACGGATACCCATCTTGTTTTCCTTAGTACCGAATGTAAACCCGGGTGTTCCCTTCTCAACGATAAATGCTGAGAATTTCTTTGTCTTTCTGCCTCTCTTATCCTCAACGATATCTGTGTAAGCGATGATGATATAAACGTCAGCAACCTCACCGTTTGTGATGAAGCACTTAGAACCATCAAGGATCCACTCTTTACCGTCTTCTGAAAGAACAGCCTTGGTCTGAACGCCCTGAGCATCTGTACCAGCCATGGGCTCTGTAAGACCGAAAGCACCGAGCTTCTCACCCTTTGCAAGGGGAACAAGGTACTTCTGCTTCTGCTCTTCTGTACCGTATGTCATGATAGGATCGCAGCAAAGTGATGTGTGTGCGGAAACGATAACTGCTGTTGTACCGCAAACCTTTGCAAGCTCCTCTACGCACATAGCGTATGTAAGAGGATCACATCCCTGTCCGCCATATTCCTTCGGAATCGGGATACCCATGAAACCGTACTTCTGCATCTTCTTAACGGTCTCCATAGGGAATACCTCTGTCTCATCCACATCTATAGCGTGTGGCTTAACTTCTTTTTCTGCAAACTCTTTGAAAAGAGCTCTCGCCATTTCATGTTGCTGATCTAACTGAAAATCCATGAAAATATCCTCCTAAATGAATTGTTGTCTAAGAAAATTCTGCTCTCAGGGCAAAGCCCTTCGCCAGAACAAAGTAGTACACTAGGCGCCAAAGGACGGCGCCAAGTGATTACTTTTACTTTTTATCAGTGGGAACCTTGCCGCCGTCGCTGTAATCGTAGAAACCGATACCAGTCTTAACACCAAGCTTCTTACCACGAACCATCTTACGAAGAAGAGGGCAAGCACGATACTTGGAATCACCTGTCTCCTTGTAGAGAACGTCCATGATTGCAAGAACGATATCAAGTCCGATGTAGTCACCGAGTTCAAGGGGTCCCATAGGATGGTTGCAGCCAAGCTTCATAGCTGTGTCTACGCCCTGGATATCGGAAACGCCTTCTGAATATACGAAGATACCTTCGTTGATCATAGGAACAAGGATACGGTTTACTACGAAACCAGCTGCCTCGTTAACCTGAACGGGAGTCTTGCCAAGATCCTCAGAGATTTTCTTGATCTTCTCAACGTCAGACTCAGGTGTGTTAGCACCCTGGATAACCTCAACCAGCTTCATAACAGGAGCGGGATTGAAGAAGTGCATGCCGATAACGGGCTTCGGAAGTCCTGCACCGATCTCTGTGATTGAAAGAGATGATGTGTTAGATGCAAAAATGCAATCAGGATTCTTTACGATGTTCTCCTCAAGTTCCTTGAAGAGGTTCTTCTTGATATCCATAACCTCAAGAGCTGCCTCAACTACGAGATCAGCGTCTGTGCAGATGTCGTTAAGACCTGTCTGGATCTTGCCGATGATAGCATCAGCCTTAGCCTGATCGATCTTTCCCTTAGATACCATCTTGTCGATGCTCTTCTTAATCTTAGCAAAGCCGCCCTCAGCGAACTCTGTCTTAATGTCACAAAGATAAACCTTATCTACTGTGTCTGCCTGTGCAAATGTCTGAGCAATACCTGCTCCCATTGTACCTGCGCCAATTACTGCTACTTTCATTTATATATCCTCCTAAAAGTTATTTATTCTGGAAATCAACCACTTTAACCTTCTTCGGGTCGTCCTTCTTACGAAGGAAGTTAGCCATACCTTCACGCTGATCTTCTGTCTCGAAGCAATCGCCGAAGATCTTCTCCTCGAGCTCAATTGCCTTATCGATATCAAGCTGAAGTCCATCGTTGATAGCCTTCTTGCATGCACGAACTGCGATAGGAGCCTGTGCTGCAATTGTGTTTGCCATCTTCTCAGCCGCAGGAAGAAGCTCTTCCTGTGTATAAACTGCATTTACAAGACCGATTCTGTATGCCTCGTCAGCCTTGATGTTGCGTGCTGTATAGATAAGCTGCTTAGCCATACCTGCACCGATGAGACGAGCAAGTCTCTGTGTGCCGCCGAATCCGGGAGTGATTCCAAGACCAACCTCGGGCTGACCAAACATAGCGTTGTCTGAGCAGATACGAATATCACAGCTCATTGAAATCTCGCAGCCGCCACCAAGAGCAAAGCCGTTAACTGCTGCGATTGTAGGAATGGGGAATGTCTCCAACTTTCTGAAAACATCATTTCCTTTCTTACCGAATGCTTCACCTTCTGCCTTTGTAAGAGTGCTCATCTCGCCGATGTCAGCACCTGCTACAAATGACTTTTCGCCTGCACCTGTAAGAACGAGAGCTCTTACTGTGTTCACATCAATGCTATCAAGAGCAGCATTAAGGTCATCAAGAACCTGGCTGTTAAGAGCATTGAGTGCTTCAGGACGGTTGATTGTAAGAACAGCGATTTTGTCCTTAACTTCAACATTTACAAATCCCATTTTCTTTGCCTCCTTGTTCGTTTCTATAATTTAGGTATATCAGCAGAACCTTAAGCCTGCCTAAATACCGTAAATTCTTTTTTCGTATAAAAAGGAAACGGAAAAATCCGTTTCCTTTTAGCATTTAATTAGTCTCTCTCAACGATAGTTGCACAACCCATGCCGCCACCGATGCAAAGAGTAGCAAGACCACGCTTCTTGTCAGATCTCTGCATCTCATGAAGAAGAGTAACAAGAATACGGCATCCTGATGCTCCAACAGGGTGTCCGAGTGCAATTGCACCACCGTTAACGTTAAGCTTTGAAAGGTCAAAATTAAGATCCTTTCCAACAGCTACAGACTGAGCTGCGAAAGCCTCGTTTGCCTCATAAATATCGATATCATCAATTGTAAGACCTGTGCGAGCAAGAACCTTCTTTGTAGCTGCTACAGGGCCAACACCCATGATAGAAGGATCAACACCGCCAAGAGCTCCTGCTACCCAAGTAGCCATAGGCTTAACGCCGAGCTCCTTAGCCTTCTCTTCGCTCATAACAACGATAGCTGCTGCGCCGTCGTTGATACCTGAAGCATTACCTGCTGTTGTAACGCCATCCTTGTTGATAGGACGAAGCTTTGCAAGACCTTCCATTGTAGATCCCGGACGAGGGCCTTCATCTGTATCAAATACAACTGTGTCCTTCTTAACCTTAACTTCTACAGGAACGATCTCATCCTTGAACTTGCCTGCCTTCTGAGCTGCCTCAGTCTTCTGCTGGCTGTTAAGTGCGAACTCATCGAGCTCTTCTCTTGTAAGCTTCCACTGCTCTGCTACGTTATCAGCAGTCTGGATCATGTGGTAATCATTGAATGCATCCCAAAGAGCATCATTTACCATGCAATCCTTTAATACGCCGTTATTCATACGATAACCGAAACGAGCCTTGTCAAGTGCGAAAGGAGCCATTGACATGTTCTCCATACCACCTGCAACAACGATATCAGCATCACCTGATAAAATCTTCTCAGCTGCCATGTTTACGCAGTTAAGACCTGAACCGCAAACAACATTGATAGTAACAGCCGGTACCTCAACAGGAAGACCTGCCTTGATTGAAGCCTGGCGAGCTACGTTCTGGCCAAGACCAGCCTGGATAACACATCCCATAAGTACCTCGTCAACCTGCTCCGGTTTAACTCCTGCTCTGTTAAGAGCTTCCTTAATAACAATTGAACCAAGATCTGCAGCCGGTGTGTTTGAAAGGGCGCCGCCCATTTTACCGATTGCAGTTCTGCAAGCACCTGCTAATACTACCTTCTGTGCCATAGATGATACCTCCGTTTCGGGACTATTTTGTCCGCATTTAATTGTATTTTTTGTTGCTTGTTATTTTTTTGTCACAACGAATATATTATAGCATGCATGCGATTTTCTATGCAAGGAAAAGGACAGACAATACACTCTTTTTTTGTAAATTTTTTGTTAAGATGTTCTATTTGCCCATAAATCGAAAAGTCAATATAAAATATTGGATTAAATTTAAGAAAGTCTTAAAAAGTTATCCACAATTTTTGAAATAGAAATGCCTATTTTTCGACTTATACACGAAGTTATCCACACCATCCACATTAATCCACATTAAAAATCAGGTTTACACAATTTTGAAGCGAACATATTTTTTGTGCGACATCCACAAAAATTAAAGATTTGTAAACTATCTTTTATTAAATTGCACATTCGATTGTAAGAATGCTATAATTTGTTTATAAATTTAGGATTTTGTCTGACAGAATTCTAACCCATAATACACTGCAAAGGGGATGATCGCATGAAATTCACTATTATTGGAAAAAACATCGATGTAACACCCGGACTGAGATCCGCCGTGGAGGAAAAAATCGGAAAGCTTGAAAAGTACTTCACCCCGGAGACCAACATCAATGTAACATTAACCGCTGACAAGGATCGCCATAAGATCGAAGTTACCATTCCCGTTAAGGGTAAGATCATCAGATCCGAGCAAGTCAGTAACGACATGTACGTTTCAATAGATCTTGTGGAGGAGATCATAGAACGTCAGCTCAAAAAATACAGAAGCAAACTAGTTAACAAGCATCAGACTGAGATCAGTAATTTCAAGAAGGAATACATTGAAAATGATGATTTCGATGATGAGGAAATCAGAATCGAGCGTGTAAAGAAGTTTGATCTTAAGCCCATGTACGTTGAGGACGCAGCTATTCAGATGGAGCTTCTGGGACACAGCTTCTTCGTATTCATAAACGCCGAGACAGACCAGCCAAATGTAGTCTATAAGAGAAAAGGAAATACATATGGCTTAATCGAGCCAGAAGTTTGAGAAAACTTATAAATCCCCCGGCAAAGCTGGGGGATTTTTGATTTTAGTATATTTTTCTTCCCTTTTCATCAGGAATTCCGCATCTGCGGAAGAAGTAACTGTTCACGATGTCGCACCATTCACGTGCATTTCTGACCTGTCTCTCAAATCTCTCGGATACATTATCAAAAACGCGTGCAGGCACTTTACCTTCAAGACTCTGCCACTTTTTCTGCATTGCAAGAGCTTCTTCGTAGCCCTCAAAGTGTGTATCGTAGATATGCTGAATAACCGTTTTTCCTGACTTTAAGACGTGTTTATAGGGTGTCTTATGGAAAAACAGCAAGAGTTCTTCGGGGGTAGTCTCCGGCTTAGAGAAATTCTCCTTGTTGGGAGATCTGTACTGAAGTGCATAGCCAGTGCCCTCAGGTCCACGCTCTACGCCTATTCCCTGCCAGTCTGCACGGTGATAGGTTCCCCATCTGTCATATTCATAACCTTCGACACTGGGACCATAATGGTCATGAGGTGTTACCATCCAGCCGATGCCAAGAGGCGATGTATAATTCTCATAAGTTCTCCAGGAGCCAAGTTCAAGCTCGCAGATAACCTTCTTGTCTTCATCCTTAAGCATAGGATAAGTAAGGGCTGTCCACTCTGCCACAATCTCCTCAGCTGAAAGCTCCGTATTCCATGCAAGGCGTCCGAAGCCGTACAAGTTTGCTGCTGCAAGATCATTTCCTGTCCAGTTCTCATCATTACCCGTATTTGTTACGGCTACCATTCCGCCGCGAAGCGCCTTATCCGCTCTTCCGCTTATTATGCCCGCAACAGTGGAGTCTTTCACATCAGGAAGGTATGTATCAAAAGAGAGTATCTCCTTGAACCAGGGCATAAGATAACACAGATCTATCTGATGGCCGGTGTACTCCTGTGCAATCTGAACCTCCAGCATCTGGCGTGTCTTTGATAACCCGCCGAAAAGTGGAGATACAGGTTCTCTTACCTGGAAATCCATCGGTCCGTTTTTTATCTGCAAAATGACGTTATCAGCAAAGCCTCCATCCAATTGACTAAAGTAGTCATATCCTGCCTTTGCGCGGTCTACAGTCAGATCTCTCCAATCCTGCTGGCAGTTGTAAACAAAGCATCTCCAGATGACCGTAGCACCAAAGGGAGCCAAAGCCTTCGCGAGCATATTCGCACCGTCGGCCTGAGTCCTTCCATAGGTCATGGGACCGGGTCTGCCCTCAGAATCAGCTTTAACAAGGAATCCACCAAGCGTAGGAACCTTCTCATACACTTCCTTAGCCTTCTTGTTCCACCACTCCTGAACCTCGGGCTTTAAAGGATCAGCTGAGCCTATAGGAGTATCTATAGGGCTTGCAAAATTGATACACACATACATCTTTACGCCGTAAGAATTAAAGAGATCCGAAAGCTCCTTAACCTTCGCAATATATCTGTCTCCGATGAGCTCTGTAGCAGCATCCTTAACATTGACGTTATTGATTGCAACGGCATTTATGCCCATTGATGCAAGAAGGCGGGCATAGTCTCTTGTCCTGTCATCTATTATTATTTCATTTTTTTCATAGAAGAATGAATTGCCTGAGTATCCTCTCTCAATGGAGCCATCCATATTATCCCAGTGATCAAGCATTCGGATGGGGTTGGACGGGACCTCTGTAACGCGCCTTCCTTCATCTATCTTCCCAAGTCTAATAAGCTCCAGCAGACGAAAAGCACCAAAGATAAGTCCTTCTCTCGCTGTAGCCTCTATGACGAGTTTATCCTCACTTCTTGATATTCTATAAGAATCTCTTAAAATATCAGAATCTTCTGCACTCTTTTTCTGAAGTTCTGTGCCCTCGTTTTCCACATAACCAAGGAATTCATCTGCGGAAATAATCTTAAGAACAATACCCGCAGACTCTTCTTCTGAAGTTTTTACTGTTTTTCCAAACCAGATATCCGCAGCTCTTTTTATCTCTTCAAAAGCAGCTGCCGCATCAGTCTCAGATGGCAGATACACTCCTTCGAAATATTTATCAAAACCGGCCACCCGGTCTTTATCTTCTTTATAATCAAGCCAGCATTGTGTCCACATAGAAACCACATTCCTTTCCAAACTCAAAAGATATTGCGATACAAAAGGTACTATACTTTCATCGCTCAATATAGTATATAACAATAGCTCGTATATCCTTCAACTCATTTATTGCTTTGTCGGTATCTATTTTTGCGGAGCCGTTACTGCCAAAGCTTTTTCCTTTGTGTCGTGCGCCCCAAAGGAAAGGGAAGGCAAAAAAAATACCGGTGGATGATTCCACCGGTATTTGAAATTCTGTTTTTATGTTTTAGAAGATTCTTCTTACTGAAAGAACCTGTCTGTAGCTTGCGTTTGAAATCTTGATACCTGTCTTAGCTGATGAAGCATGTACGATCTGTCCGCCACCAATGTAGATACCTACGTGACCTGAGTAACATACAATATCACCGGGCTGTGCATTTCCAAGACCATCAACTGCTGCGCCGACACTTCTGTCCGCACCACTTGAGTGAGGAAGGCTAACACCGAAGTTAGCATATACACTCATAACGAAACCTGAGCAGTCTGCACCGTTTGTAAGACTGGTTCCACCATATACATACGGATTACCAACGAACTGCTGTGCATAAGATGCAACTGCAGATCCGATTGAACTTGACTGTGTTGTGTAGCTTGCAGCTGAATTGTAGCTCTTAGAGCTTCCGCCATCATTGGATGAAGAACTCTTAGTATTCTTCTTAGCCTGAGCAAGAGCAGCCTTACGAGCCTCCTCTTCCTTCTTAAGACGAGCTTCCTCTTCTTCCTTGGACTCAGCCTCAACGAACTCTGTAGAAAGCTCTACATAATCCATTGATACATAACCTTCACCTTCCTCGATGCTGACCTTAACCCAGCCATCAAGCTCTTCGGTTACAACAAGTTCGTCCTCGATAGGAACAAGACCAAGCACTTCATCATCAGTGCTGGGGCCACTTCTAACTTTAAGAGTAGTAGTTGTAACTGTAGCGATTCGCTTACCAACTTCCTTAGCAAGTTCAACAGCGTCTTCACCTGTTACACAGTACTCAGCTTTAACATATCCTTCAACACGACCGGACTTAATCTTGTACCAGCCGTCTGCTTCTTCAATAAAAGTACCAACGGAATCATCGTAAAGTTTACCGATGATCTCGCCATCTTCTTCGCTCGGGTTATCACGAACATTAACATAATCATTAACGTTAGCAATTACGAGGGACTTAAAACGCTCCTCTTCCTTCTCCTCAGCTGTCATCTCTTCCTCAGAGTTGTCCTCTGTACCTGTTCCGGGCTCCTCTGCGGGAATTGTGGCACCTGTAGCCTTCTGAATATCATTAAGGATGTTCTCCTGCAAAGTTGATGCAAGAGGAGTAGTTTCTGTTATAGTAACAGCAGATTCCTGAATATCGGGCTCTGCTGCTTCATCCGAATTCTCATCAGCGAGATTAGAGAGAGATACTGAATCTCCTGTAAGCGCATAGCTTATTCCTGCGGAAGGCAGTACATTTGTCACCTTAGATGACGAAGCGCTAGCATTCATACCAGTTCCTCCAACTGTTACGGCTGCAGCGACCCCCATCGCTATAAGCTGCATTCTAGTCTTTCGCAAAACAAACCTCCAAAATTTGTTACAAATTTGTTACATCTTTTAACAATATACTCTGTCTCGTTCGATTTGTCAACCTTTCTTAAACATTTTCGCGTAAAATTGCAAGGCTTAAATAAGCCATTTTTCAAATTGACGAATCTATTAACTCAATTTAAAACGCCCGCAAGCCCAGTATCCATGCGGCTTGCGGGAATTTCAATATATTGTGGATAAATTTTTTCCAGATACAAGAAATTGTAAATTGACCGAATCAGTTTCCTTTTTAGGTAATAAACTAGCGGCTTGGAAAACTTTTCCCAAATAATATTTTCCTTACTTTTTACCCACAAAGAAATCCTGAACCGATGTAACGGCATTTGCACCGTCTGCAACAGCGGTAACAATCTGGCGAAGGCGCTTTTTCCTGGAGTCGCCTGCCACAAAAATACCGGGTGTTGAAGTAGCACCGCTCTCATCGGCAATTATATATCCGCTCTCATCCATATCGCAGAGGCCGCTGAAGCTCTCTGTAAGCGGATGGATACCGATTGCAACAAATAATGCATCGGTGGCAACATCCTGTGTTTCACCTGTCTTAACATTCTTAACGGAAACCGCAGTAACTTTGTTGTCTCCCTTAACTTCTTCTATAACGCTGTCCCAAATGACTTCAACATTGGGAAGTGCCAGAAGCTCATCCTGAAGGATCTTGGCAGCCCTAAGCTCATCTCTTCTGTGCACCAGATAAACCTTGCTGCAGCCTCTTGCCAGGAAAATAGCATCCTCAACCGCAACATCTCCGCCGCCATTAACAACAGCTACCTTATTTCTGAAAAATGCGCCATCGCAGGTTGCGCAATAAGATACGCCTCTTCCGGTGAACTCCTCTTCTCCCTTGATACCAAGCTTATTATGAGAAGCTCCTGTTGCAAGAATAACAGACTTTGTTTCATATTCACCGAGATCCGTAACAACTTTGAAAACAGGTGCCTGGGTATCGGTGCCTTCTTTTTCCATTAGTATAGAAGAAACACATCCTTCAGCGAACTCAACTCCGAGCTTATCGGCATGCTCGCGGAACTTCATTCCCATATCAAAACCGTTGATTCCGGGAAGTCCCAGGTAATTATCTACTTCATATGTAATTAAAATCTGTCCGCCCGATACGGGATCTTTTTCAATAACGAGAGTATCAAGTCCTGCTCTCTTTGCATAAACTGCTGCTGAAAGGCCTGCCGGGCCCGAACCTATGATAATAAGATCTTTCATGTTAAAAGCCTCCTATAAATATTTTGCAATTACATTGTGTACAATCTTTTGTTTATCCAAATAATAATACCATCTCCTAAATTTGTAAATACCTTTTTGTGTTATTATATAAAAAAATGGTTTTAGGAGACTGCCATGCATTCAAATAAAGGTACTGTGCTTATCACAGGTGCTTCAAGAGGAATAGGAAAAGCCATAGCCGAAGCTTTCGCAAAAGAAGGCTATAATCTCTTCCTTTGCTGTAAAAACAATATAGATTCACTTACCGCTTTCGCCGAATCTCTTGCTTCGACATGCGGGATCATCGCGGAAACATTTCGCTGTGATGTCTCGGATGAAAAAAGCGTAAGCTTAATGTTTGAAAAAATGAATACCATGAAGACCGGCTCCCCTCAGATTGTTGTTAACAATGCAGGGATTGCCTGGTATGGTCTTCTGACCGATATGACCTCGGATGAGTGGCACGATATCATAGGTACCAATCTTGATTCTGTCTTTTATATATGTAAAAACGCCGTTCCGCACATGCTGCAGAGCGGCGAAGGTCGCATAATAAATATTTCTTCCGTGTGGGGAAATGTCGGTGCTTCCTGCGAAGTTGCGTATTCAGCCTCTAAGGGAGGCGTCAATTCCTTCACAAAAGCACTTGCCAAGGAGCTTGCTCCCAGCAATATTCCGGTAAATGCAATCTCCTGCGGAGTAATTGATACCGAGATGAATTCCTCCCATCTGTCAGAGGAGGAGCTTATGGATCTTGCCTCGGAGATACCTGCGGACAGGCTCGGAAAACCGGAAGAAGTCGCTGAACTTGCGGTTAACCTTGCTACCGCGCCAAAGTATATGACCGGGCAAGTTATTACTATTGATGGGGGATGGATTTAATTTAAAACCGCATCTCCAGTTTGGGAGCGAGGGCGTACATGCCTGCTCCAATCGCAACGATTACGAAGGAGATAATCTGGGAGGTTGAAAATACTCCAAGACTTCCTCTGTAATCTGCGCGGAAAAATTCGATGATAAATCTTCCGACACCGTAAAGGATAAGGTACATCGATGCCGTTCTTCCCTTTACATCAGTCTTGCCGGAATACCATATAAGGAAAAGACCTATAAGGAAATCGCCTGCGGAGGACATAAGCTGTGTAGGAATCAGCTGTACTCCGTTGGGTGCAAAGTCCGAGTGTGTAAATACTACATGAAAAGGACTTGTGGTCTCTGCGCCATAGCAGCAGCCAGCGCAGAAGCATCCGATTCTTCCAAAGCCCTGTGCAATCGCAACAGCCGGCATTACCACATCAAAGTATCTTAAGAATTCCTCGTGCCTTGTTTTCACATAGATAAGGCTGGTTAGGGTTCCTCCGATTATTCCTCCGTATACGACATAGCCGTTTGCAAAATCCCATAGTATAGAAGGATTCTTGAGGATATTCGGGAATTCCACAATATAAAACAGAAGCCTGCATCCAAGCAGGCCTCCGATAATTGCGCAGTAGAAAATACCATAAATGGTATCCTCAGACAGGCCCTTCTTTTTTCCCCTTTTCAGTACAATCATGAGCGCTGCAAGAAATCCTACAGCTATCATAAGGCCGTACATGTGTAATGTAACAGGACCTATCTTAATGTCATTAAACATAATTCCTCATTTCCGGTATTGATCTAAAGCAATTATTTTTTCATCACTTTATCAATCGCTGCGATCACCTTATCCTCATCAAGAGGTTTGGTGATAAACTCAATCGCGCCATTCTCCAGCGACTCTTTGACCTTTTCATTCTGCCCTGCGGCAGTAATCATAACAACCTTTGCATCCGGGTATGACTTGTGGATCAGCTTCAAGCCCTCAATACCATCCATAACCGGCATGGTAATATCCATCGTAACAATGTCGGGATTGTATTTGCCGTAGTCGTTAAACCCTTCCTGCCCATTCGTAGCTTCAGCAACAACAACATGCCCGTTTCTCTCAAGCATATCCTTTAAAACACGTCTGGATGTTCTGGAATCATCAACTATAAGAATGTTTGCCATAGCCCCTCTCCTCTATAAAACATTACTTAACAGTAACATTACCGCCTAACGCAACAACAAGAAGTCCCTGTGCACCGCAGCAGTAAACCGGCATAACTCTGAACTGGTCTCCCGCAATCTCACCAAACTTTGTTATAAAGTAAGGCGGATCAAGATCAATCTTCTTGCCCTTTTTACTTCTGTCGGTAGCATACAAACCATTTATACAATTGATCAGCTCACACATTGCATCAAGCGCATCTTCCTCGGTCTCAATGAATTCCTCCTTGGTATAGCCCTTCGCCATTTTCTGAAGTTCCTCATTTTTCCCGACAAGCGCCACCGTAGCACTGATATCGCCGGAGAATACCTGGTAAGCAATGCACTCACCCTTAACATTCCCGGCAGTATATGCATTATCTATTGCAAGATGAGCATCCACAAGCCTGTAGATATTCTTTATTCCATATCTGAAAATATCATTATATTCGGCATCATCCGTACCTGTGAAAATCGGTACAATGAAATCAACATCACAATTCTTAAGCGCTGTCATCTGTTCATCCGACATCTGCTTTTCCTGCTGATACTCTTTCAAAATAGCATCAACATCCTCAAGCGTCATATGTCCTTTCTCCACAAGCGCCGACGTGAAGGTAAGAAACTCGTTGCCCTGAAGAGAAAGAAGATATCCAAGCTGCATCTCGGTCAGATAACCTCTCTCCACCGCAAGATCGCCGAAACGTTTATCCATTGTCGCCTGAAGAGCGTTAATCTCCTCAGCCTGAGCAACAGTCATAAGCTTCTCACTTACTGCTATAACCCCGAGCTTTGCTCGCTTTGACTCATGAATCTGGTAAACTGCAGACAACTGCTCTTTGGTAAGTCTGCCCTTCTCAAGCAGATATTTTCCCATGATTCGATCAAACATAACACCCCTCCATGTTCTGTAAAGAATCAAGCAAAATTAAGTTATATACATGATACCACAATTCGTACCTTCAAGGTACATATTAGTCTTGCTCTTCGTCAGTGTTTTTCGAAGCTATTCCCTTTCCGCTCATAGCAGACTGGATAGCTGCCTCTGTCTCGGAAAGCTTTTTCTTTGCGGGCTTACTGCCGCCCTTCTTAGCTTCTGCAGCCTGGCCCACAAGGTGAAGCGCAAGCATTCTCTCTCTCGGGATCATTATCTTCTCGCCGGCGGGATTGATAATAACTCCGGCCTTATCTCCCACAAACTTGAGAATATCTGCAAACCCAAATACAGCTCCTCTGTATTCGGTGTTTCTGAACATCTTTGAAAACTCGATTCCGTCAGTGAAAACCGGAAGGAAGTGCTTTTCATCAGTACTCTTGATCTCAGGGAAACGAATCTTGGTGTCTGCGGTAAACTTGAATCTTCCGTCATCAAGCACCTCGACAGGTCCCTCATGCTGCATGGGAACGATATACTTGGCAGCCTGTGCAGCAGTTGCCATGCGCATCTCCTTGGCCTTAAGTACTTCTTCTCTCTTTTCATACTTAACGGGCCATCTCGCCTCTCCGAGGAAATCAAGGATCGCAAATACAAGCGCAGGGTTCTTGGGTGATTTGTCACCATTTCCGCCCCAGTCATCGGGTGCTGCAACAATCTCGTTTCTCTTAAAGTGTGCTCTGTAATAGCCGTTATCCACGATAAAATTCTCGATTCCGAGATAGTACAGATAATCGAAGAAGGTTCTTCTCTCGCTGGCTGACTCGGCTTCATTGTCTGCCTTGCAGGGACGAACGGCTAGCTGTCTGAACTGCTTTGCAAATACTTTTACAGCTTCCTCAGCGTACTCTTCACTTGAATAGATATTTATGTATCCGTGATCAATGAAGGGATAGCCTGTAGTCTTATCAAAAAGAACATACAGAGTTCTCGCATCGCGGACTCTTCCGAGTATCTCGTTGTAAACTTTCCTGTGATTTGCCTCGTAGCCCGGAAGAGGAGCAACCTTATTGAATTTCTCCTGCACAGTCAGAAGGAATAAAAGCTCCTGAAGAGAGAAAAACTTTATGGTCTCGGGATTTAAATCCTCTTCATATACAAGCTCTCCGATCTCATCCTTTCGCTCATCGGTAAGAGGATCCTCGAAGGAAACCTCTTCCATTCCCTCTGTCTTTACGGGATTGAGCTTTCCGGGAGTAGGCCATCCGAGCTCCTTATGCTTTTCCTTAAGCTCTGAAATCGCCTGCTCTTTTCTCTCAGCTTCCTGCTGCTCTAAGAGTGCCTCTTCCTCTTCTTTATTCTTCTTACCACCTAAAAAATTAAAAATGCCCATTAAAAATCTCCGTTCTCAAAAAATGTCCTTGAAAATCCGATGAGGTAATCCACATCAAGTACGCCTGCCGTCTCATAGGGAGAATGCATAGCTAGCTGCGCCATACCTATATCCACTGTTCTGACCGCAACCTGTGTACCCGAAATATTGCCGAGAGTTGAACCTCCTGCCACATCGGATCTGTTGGTAAAGGTCTGATAAGGAACCTTTGCCTTTTCGCAAACCATCTTGCAGATAGCTCCGGATACTGCATCCGTTGTATACTTCTGATTTGCATTGTACTTAATTACGATGCCCTTGTTCATCTGAGGTCTGTTGACCGGATCCGCTTTCTCCGCATAATTGGGATGAACCGCATGCGCGTTGTCCGCAGATACCATGAAGCTGTTTGCTATAGAAACAAGATAATCCTCTCTTGTCTTTGAAAAGCTGTCATTTATCCTTTCAAGAGTATCCTTAAGGAATGTGGAAGCTGCACCTTGTCTTGTGGTACTTCCAACCTCCTCGTTATCAAATACAACATGCATTATAACATTCTTTTTGTTCTCAGCGCTCATAAATCCTTCAAAAGAACCATAACAGCACTCAAGATCATCAAGTCTTCCGGCTGATACATACTCTTCGGAAGCTCCCCAGACACTGGGCTCTACTCTGTTATAGAGGAAAAGATCGTGCGATACGATATCCTTCTCCTTAACGCCTGCTGCCTTTGCAATTACAGACATGAACTTGTCCTTGCTCTTTTCATCTCCGAAAATCGGAAGCATGTCCTTTTGTGCATTGAATTTGTGACCATCGTTTGCTTCTCTGTCCATGTGGATTGCAAGAGAAGGAAGCATCACAAGATCCCTATCAACATTCACAAGCTTTGATTCCACGCCTATGGAACCTGCTGATTTTCTTACCATAACTCGTCCCGCAACGGAGAGCGGTCTGTCAAACCAGGGCGCACAGAGCATTCCGCCATACTTTTCAACATTGAGAGTGACATAAGCTCCGACTGCATCGATCTCGGGATTCTCCTTGATCTTGAAGGAGGGTGAATCGCTGTGACTTGCGATCATGTAAAAGCCCTTGAAATCGCTCTTTGGAAGTTTGAATGAAATAATGGAAGATTCGCTTCTTGTCACAAAATATTTTCCGCCTTTTTTAAGCTTCCACTTTTCATTCTCGGACAGCTCAGTAAAACCGTCTGCGAGAAGTCTCTCCTTAAGCTCTGCTACCGCATGAAAAGCGGTGGGACTTTTCTTAATAAAATCCGTCAATCCTTTTACTGTTTTTTTCATAACTTACTACCTTCTTATTTTCCTGTTCTTATTCTATCCTGAAGTCCTTTATAGAACTCTGACATTCTTTCTGTATTGAGGCTCTTTCCGCCGCGAAGTACCGGTCTCTTGAACCTGAAATTCTTAATATTGTTAAGCAGATACTTCTGTCTGAAGTCCAACGATTCTGCCGCTGTGGAAATAGCTTCCATCGCTCTTTGCGGAACCGTAGATATTGCTTCCTTGGCCTTGGCAGGAGTTGATGCCGCAGTCATATAGACACCCTCCATCTTATCATCAAACTGAGCCATAGCGCCTTCTACGATATCCAAAAGATGTATCAAACTCGAAACCGTAAGCACAAGGTCCGCCGCGAGATAAGCCATAAGTAAAAGTGCCACAATCTCTGCAACAAATGGATGAATCATAGCCTTTATGTTTTCCGAAAACGGAAGAACAAATCTTGTAACAAGTATTCCTGCTACTCCAAAGCCCAGGGTCGCCGGAACGCATACACGTCCGTTGATGTTGAGCGGAATATCATTGTATTCCCACCAGACTGCGTGGAATCTCTTCTCGAGAAAATATGATGTGCTGTATTCAAGCACGACACTTCCAAGTGCGCAGATCACGAATATTTTCCAGAGAGGGATCATGTTGTAGGGTATTCCTCTGAAAAAGGGAAGATACCCGAATACCACTTCACACGCTACAGCACCTGTACCATAAATCGGACACAAGGGTCCAAAGAGAAACCCCCTGTTTCTCCAGTGTCCTTCCTTGACTGTGCAGTAGATACACTCATATATCCATCCAACGAAGCTGTATATCATAAACTCAATAAATAGCTTACTTATCAGCATAAATCATGCTCCTAAATCTTTTTTCCGTATTTACAGATATCCTTAAGACAACAGGATGTACACTGCGGTCTTCTGGCAATGCAGACTGCCCTTCCGTGCCAAACAAATCTGTGGCAAAGGCTGTTGCCCTCTTCGGGAGGTACGATTTTCCACAGTTCTTTCTCAACCTTGGCAGGATCCTTTATGTCATTCACCAGGCCTATCATGTTCGAAAGCCTTATGCAATGAGTATCCGTGACAATCGCCGGTTTTCCGAAAACATCTCCGAGCACAAGGTTAGCACTCTTTCTGCCTACTCCGGGAAGTGCAAGAAGCTCCTCCATATTGTCCGGCACGTTGTCGTTATACTTCTCGTGAAGAACCTTCATACACGCACTGATATCCCTCGCCTTGGACTTGCCGAGTCCACAGGGACGAACTATCTCTTCTATCTCATCAGGATCCGCAGCTGCAAGAGCCTCCACTGTCGGGAATTTTGCATATAAAAGCGGTGTAGTCTGATCGACTCTGGCATCTGTACACTGCGCAGCAAGCCTTACGCTCACAAGAAGCTGCCAGGCTTCGCTGTAATCAAGGGTGCAGTCCGCATCGGGATATTCTTTTTTCAGTCTCTCTATGACCTCAAGTGCCAACTGTTTTTTATTCATATCAAACCTGCTAAAAGGGTATGCATAAGAAAGTCCGAAAAGCAACAGCCTCCCGGACTTTTTTCATTACTCTTCTGATAAACTACCCTGCTCAAGTGCGCTGTTCATAAGTTTAAGCAGCTCGAGCGTACTTCTGAAATGTACAGTCTTTTTCTTCTCAGACCAAAGTACCTGCCCCTGCCAGGAACTGTTCTGTCTGAATTTCACCTGTACAAGGAATGTTGCCTTCTCACCTCTGTAGGTCTTAAGGCTTCTTATCGGCTCTCTCTTCCTTATAGAATTGGGATTGTGATAATCCCTCGTCTTATCCTTCTGTCCGAAGGTTCTGTAGGAGGTCGTGCGCTGAGGGAAATCCCAGTTATCATAGAGCCTGTCCATCAGCATGATCATCTCATAGCCGCTGTTAAAGGTGAGCGGTTCCTCCTCGTAGGGTGTCCATAGAACTCCGTTTATATCTCTCTCGGATGCCTCATTAACACATACACAGATTAAATTTTTTCCATAAATACGTGATTCTGAATCAGTCATTTTTTAAGTCTCTTGTCCCTTTTTATTTTTAGAGCTGCCATCAGTACAACCGCAGCTGCAAATACTATTATATGCCTTTCCATACCGGTGCTGTCGTCCGTGGCACCTCTTCTTGCTCCAAGAACGTTCTTCTTATTCCCGGTATTTGTGGGATTGGCGATATCGACAGTTACCGAGCCTCTCTTAGCTCCGAGAACATTCGGGTCGTTCACACCCGCATTAGCGGTATCCGCTGGAGCAGCTTCAGCAGGATTTATATTTGCCCCTGCCTGCTCGCCTGATGCACTCTGTCCACTTGCAGGAGCGCTTTGTGCATTACTTGCAGTATTCTGCGCCTCCCCCGAACTACTTGTATCTTCGGAAGAAGTACTGTCGTTATCATCGTCATCGTAATACTTAGGTTCCTCGTTTATAGCCACATCATCGGGCTTTTTAACCTTCAGAACTCCGGGAACCTTTTCTATGTCATAATTCTCGGCAAGTGTGCCGTCATTAAGCTTATAAGTAAAGTAGTTGTAACTCTCGCCTATTTCCTTCTGCTTACCGGTAAACTCATAGGTTGCGCCTTCGCCCTCTGCAAAACCGTCACCCGATACAGTAACCTTGTGCTTCTTTAACGTCTTATTATTGTACTTTTTCTTTGCACTTGCAGAAGTAAGTACCACATACCTTTTCTCTATGGTGAGCTTTCCGGGCTTAAACTCGAATCGGAACTGGCTTGTTACATCACTGCCTTCCGCATCCCTTACAACAGGTGAACCGGTGATATCCACTGAATACTCTCCGGCGTTCTTGCCTGCAGCGGATGCTGCAATTCCTGTCACATTAAAAGTCGAATCACCTATAGTAACAGTAATAACCTGGGACGGATCTCCTGTCCCGTTTACCTGAAAATCGGAACTGCTTCTGCCTTCAAGGACATACCCTGATACGCTCTGCAGACTGCCGTTATACTTCACCGTGCTGCTGCCGGCCTCAACGGTAATTATGTACTTCTGATCTTCAGTCCTCTCTACAACTGAAATATCTCCGAATACTCTGGTGATATTGTAGTTATCAAAATCAGTTCCGTCTTTTGGAGTTATGGTGAACTCATTTATTCCGGTTCCTATTGCAGTCCTGCTGCCTGTAAAGGAGTAATAAGCACCTTCTCCGTCAGCCCATCCGGTCTCCTCAGCAAGAGGTGTTTCGCCGTTTTCCAAAGGCTTCCCGTCATAGGTTTTCAAAAGATTCATGGACCGCAGTGTAACGTCCTTCTTAGTAATAACAGCGGCATTAACCGTAAGTGATGAAGGAGTGACCACTGTGGCCCCGTTCGTAGTAACGGTAATTCCTGTGAGGTCAGTAATTGCAAAGCTATTGTCCTTCACATTTTTAGCTGTAACCGTAACGGTTGCTGCTCCGCCCGCGCCTTCTATGGTGTAGGTATTGCCCTGTTCATCACTCGCCGATCCGGCAAGGCTCACAGTAACGGTATGCTCCGCTCCGTCATAAACAAACGTAGCATCAGCCGTGCCCTGCACCGTAAGAGAAGACACATTCTCACCTGTCTCGGAAAGCGGTGTGGGCTCGGGAACTATAAATAATTCCGCAGCCTCTTCACCGGTGTCTTCGGATGCTCCGTCAGGCTTCTCGGACAGTGTCGCAGGATCAGTATCCTGAACTGTTTCAGGTTCCTGTACTATTTCAGGTATCTGCACTGCCTCAGGTATCTGCGTCATATCAGAATTATCGGATATCTCAAAGGAATCCCCTGATGACACCTCCTGTGCGCATACGGATAAAGAATCCGCCATGTTCACATTTATGGCAGCCGCCATAACGCTGACAGCAACTACCGTGTTACAAATCTTTTTGAAAAAAATCCCCTTCAAAACGTAACCCTCTGCATAAAGAAAAAAACAAATACTAAAACACTTTAATTTTAAAGGTTTTTAGCCCTAAAAGCAACCTCAAGGGCTTCTTTCATTCTTTTTTCTCGCGATTTTTCTCAATAGCCTCCAGGCGCATTTCCTCGGTCACCTTAATGCTCTCATCCCAGGACTCATAGCGCTTGTCACCTCTGTGATCAGCTATCTTGTCGCCATATCTGCCAAGTAGTTCTCCGGCAAAATATTCCGTAAACTTACAACTGCCCTCATAGTTAAGATGCGAATAGTCGTTGAAATCCTTATCAAAATCAAGTCCTATCTCGTCATAGGAATAATTCATGTCAAGAAACTCAATTCCGTTCTGCTCTGCGATCTCAGCGATATCCTCATAGGTCTGTAAATCCTTTTCATCGATGATATACGGAGCAACAATAAAAAGCATTGTGATATTATTTTTCTTTGCAAGACCTATTATTTTTTCCAGATATTTTTTCTGTTTATCCGTAAGTCCTGGAGCCTCTACCTCTTCAAGAACAGGTCGAACCTGCGGCTTTACCGCGCAGTAGGGAGTGTAGCCCTTAAAGCTTGCAAGGTTTTCTTTTCCGAGCAGGTAGTCAAAATCCTGCTTTGTCAGATCCTCGTACCGTCCATGATAGGTGAAAAAGTCCGGATAATAATCGTCCATTCTCCCCACCGCGCAGCTACTCACAAAGAGAGCGAGCTTATTTATCGAAGGCTTTAATCCCTGGAGATTTTCATATAAAAAATCGTACTGATAGTCATCCTTATAGCGGCTGACTGAGTAAAAATCCATCACAGCTACCTTGGGCTTCTGAGTTTTCAAAGCTTCCTTAAAGTAGTAATAGGTCTGCCACATAGTCTGCTCTGCCGCGCTGTAATCGTAAGCGGCCATCCCATATTTTTCCCACAAAAGCGCTGTATTGACGTCGCAGTGAATATGGCTTGAACCGAGCATCAGCACATCTATGGAATCCTTTGGCTGTGCATAAAAGCTCCTCGCCTGATCTATTCCGTGTATAGATTTTTCGGAAAGCAGCCTGTCCAGTCCTATCATGGTTATGATAAAAAGGATGCAGAATGCTGCATAGGTTAATATTTTTTTCATAAAAACTCCTTAAGGAAGTTCTGCTCTCACTTCGTTCGCCAGAACAAGCCAAAACACTAAGTTCAAAAAGACTTCACCAAGTGTTTTGGCTTAGAAATCCATGTACATAAAGCCGATTACCTGTTCCTTCGGGCCGTAAACTCCGTATACAAGAAGAAGCACCAGAAGAACATAGAACACTAAAAGTCTTACAGGAAGTGCCTTCTCGGTTATCAGCTCCGGAAGGTCTTTTTCCTTAACACTTGAATATACATCCATCACAATCAGGACAACTATTGCAATGAGCATTATCCAAAGCTGGTAACTGCTCATCTCAAGGAGTTCCATCTCCTTTGCCCACGAATAATCTATCTCTGTTCCGAGGAACATGTACTTTATGTAGCGAAGCGCACTGCTAAGGCTCCCTGAGCCAAACAGCACCCACGCAAGCGATACACTGCAGAAGGTCAGTACTCTTCTAACGATCTGCATAAGCTTTGCATCCCACACATGGAGTCTTGCAAGTATATCATCAACAACTGAAAGGAAGCCGTGCGCAAGTCCCCAGGCCACAAAGTTCAGCCCGTTCCCGTGCCAGAGTCCGCATACCAGAAATACAATGACTGTATTCAAGTGCTTTCTGAAAACACCCTTCCTGTTTCCGCCAAGCGGGATATAGATGTAATCCTTAAGCCAGTTACTGAGCGAGATATGCCATCTTCGCCAAAAATCCGACATGCTCTTTGCTGTGTAAGGCGCCTTGAAATTCTGTGTCAGCTTAATTCCAAAGAGTTTCGCAAAGCCGATTGCGATTGAGGAATACCCTGCAAAATCTGTATATATCTGCAAAGTGTACATGAGGCTTCCCACAATCAGCGCGCCTCTGGAATGAAAATCGGGATTTCCGATAAGTATATCTGTATATTTTGCAAATCTGTTTGCAAGAAGCAGCTTTAAACAAAAGCCGTAAAGAATGTATGAAAAAGCCCCGGTAATGTTCATCTCATTTAAAAATTTACCGGTCACAGCCTTCTCTTTTTGCGAAAAGAAGTCCTCGGCCCTCTCTATGGGACCACTGATAAACTTCATGTAAAGCGACTGATAAACTATAAAATCTATGGGATTCGGAAAATGTTCCACCTTTCCCTTATTTATATCAGCTATGAAACTGATGGATTGGAAAATATAATAAGAAAAACCAAGAGGCAGCAGCATCCACGAAAGACTTCCGGGGAGCTTTTCCCTTGAACTAAGCAGGTCTCCAAGCTTAAAAGCAGACAGAGAAAGCACGCAAACAAGCACTCCCACTACTGTGAGCGCCTTTGCAAGCCTTCTGTTTTCTTCTCTTTTTTTATGGATTATAGCGCCTAAAACATAGACAAATGCTGAAGTTACAAGCAGCACCATCGCAGCAAATCTGCTGAGGTGTGCCACATAAAAAAGACTTACCAGTGCAAGCACCGGCGGCCTTAGTTTCGGAGGCGCCAGATAAAAGAGCACCAGCGTGCCCACCAAAAACACAAGTGTTGTAAACTCGAATGTCATTCAGTCCCCCTACTGTTTTTTCTTCTTCGATTTCTTTTGGGAAGGCTTCTTGCCGGAAGTTTTCTTATTGTAAGGCTTTTTAGCTACGCTGTAGCCAAACTTTCCAAGCTTTTTCCCAAGATCAAAATACTCGCCATGAGAATAGGTTATCAGGTCAGCTTTACCAAGGTCAAAGCGTCCCTTGTCGTCCATGTACTTATCGTCCACGTCGACACACATAACCTCTGCAACAAACATGTCATGGCTTCCGAGCTCAAGAATCTGCTTAACCTTACACTCGATGTTTACAGGGCTCTCGGCAATACCGGGCGCACTTATCTTATTGGATTTTTGCGGAGTAAGTTTCATCTCCTTAAATTTATCGTAGTCTCTTCCCGATCTGACACCACACCAGTCGGTGGCTTTAAGGAGTTCCTTGTTTGTCAGATTAACCACAAACTCACCGGTCTCCTTGATTATATCGTAAGAGTATCTCTCTTTTCTAACAGAAATTGAAAGCATGGCCGGAGAGCTGCATACATTCCCAACCCATGCGGCAGTTATGATATTCGGGACTTCTCCTTCTCTCCCGCAGCTCACCATCACTGCAGGAATGGGATAGAGCATATTTCCCGGCTGCCATACTACTTTTGCCATAAAAACTCCATTCTATCTAAGCGTCAATTTGACGTTTTTACCTATGATCTCATCTATATTACTGATCGTTGCAAAGCAGTTAAAATCTGCGAGAATATCGCGGATCTGCCTAAGCTCATACTGGCTGACAACAACATACAGGGCCTTGTTCTCACCGCCGATATATCCTTCGGTATTCCACTCGGTACAGGTTCTTCCAAGCTCCTGATAGATACGATTTTTTATCGCATCGACATCATCATGTGTGAAAATAAGGCATGCTCTCTGCGCGTCAAAGCCTTCCTCGACTCTCGTCATAACGACTGATACAAGCACGTAAGTAAGAATCGAGTAAAGCCCTCTGTTCCATCCGTAAATGAAACCTACGATCAGGTACAAAACAATATTAAAGCACAGAACCTGTTTTCCGATGGACATATGAATCTTGGGGCTTAGTATCGAAGCCACAATCTCCGTGCCATCGAGGCAGCCGCCATGCCGGAGTATGATGCCAACTCCCACGCCGAGGATAAGTCCACCGAACGTCACCGCAAGAAGATAGTCCTCTGTAACTGCAGGTGTCGTCTCAAAGAAGGCCACAGCTATCGCAAATACCGTCATCGCATAGATGGACCTTATTACAAAATGGTGTCCCTTTTTCTTCCAGCCGAATATCAGAAACGGAACGTTTAACACCCAGGTCAGAATACTCAGCTTAAAGCCCGTGAAATTTGCTGTGATCATGGATACGCCGACTATTCCGCCATCGAAGATCCTGTTTGGTGCAAGGAAATCCTCGATGGAAAAAGCCGCAATGGTCGCACCTATCGCGATCAGAATATAGCTTATTATTTTCTCTGAAAGCGTTGCATTGTATAACCTGTTAGCTCGTGTCATACGCACCTCAAATCAAAGTCCACTCGTTTTTACAATGAAGCAATATCCTTAAGATTTAAAATCTTCAACCTTCTTTATTATATCAGTATTTTTCTTCTCTATGTCAGAGAGCATATCATTTCCGAACTTATCGAACTCATCGGGATCGAAACGTCCCACATACCAGGCTTTGCTATCAAAATAGCTCTGGAGCTCGGGATCCTGGAAGCGTCTTCCGTATCTTGCATAAATTTCGTTTCTGGCAATTCGAAGTTCCTCGGCTGTAAAGCCCATAAGCTCGCTCTCGGTATAAAGCCTTGTGCTGCTTTCCGGAAGAATATAATCATTATTCGGCATCTGGTCAGCACCGTCCATTCCGGAGTCCGCAGCTGCGTTTATATCTGTCTGCAAACCAGTATCTGCAGGCTGAGCCGTCGCATCACCTGAACCGGAACCTTTAAGGAAATCGTCGACATTTCCTGATCCTGCAGCCTCGCCTTCAGCCTGAGCTGTCTGTTCCTGGACGTCTGCCTGAACCGCCTCGTCACCGGCTTCTCCGGAATCATTTCCTCCCAAAGGAAGCGCTGACAAAAGACCGTCATCCGTTTCCTCTCCGTTTACTTCTGCCGCTGTCTCCTCAGTCTGCGCAGCATCCTTACTCTTTGTAAAATGAAGAACCGCCAGCACACCTGCTCCTATTCCAAGAACCAGGCAAAGCGTCACAACTGCAGCAAACAAGGGCAGGTTCGACTTTTTCTTCTGCAGACCATCTCCCATATAAAAGTCATTAGACGCCTCTGCCAGTTTTTTCCCACACTTGGGACAAAATGCTGCCGAATCATCAATCTGTGCTCCGCAATATTTACAAAACATACTTTTTCCCTCTAAATATAAAATAAAATCAAATTATTCAGCTACAGTGCTCTCATATGAATAGTTTTCAACATACTGTGTTACGAGCTTGTTGAACATGGTATCTGTATTATCATAACCGCGGAATGAGTAGCTGTAGGTTCCCCACCATCCGTCGTTTATGCCTGTATCGAATGAGAAGCTGTCGGAAGGTGTATCATAATTATTCAGATCAAAAGAGAGTGTTCCGTCATCAAGCTTCATCACATTCTTAAATCTGGTGAAATAGTAAAAGCTGATTTCATTATAATATCCCTCTTCGGGTATTGAAACACTGGCCTTAACCTTATACACAAGGCTGACATAGTTCTTGTCATACATCTCTGTACCGGGCTTTTCCGCAAGGAAATATGCTCCGATATAATCCGCACTAAGAAGCTTAACTACCTCGTTGTTCCAGCTCTGGGCAGCGTAGGCCTTGAGTGCATCCTGTGCCTGCGCATTCATCTTGGCAAGTGTATCCTGATCAAGCTCACTCATCGCTGTTATATAGGAACTCAGACCTTCTACAGTGTAGGTCTTCTCTGTAGGGCTCGGAATTTTCCCATAGTTCTCCACAAAGTAGTCCATGTTATCACTGCCATAGGATGAGCTGACGGAAAGAGTTACCTCGTCGCCGTTACTAAGCCCGTCTCTCTTGTCAAAATTGTATGAGAGTGCGCTATACTCACCACCTGAAGAATTGAGAGTATATTCAGCGCGTCCATCGGGTGCTATACCTGTGAAGGACACGGTAATGCCTTCAAATGGATCAAAGGTTGTGGCATCCTCAAGTCCCTTAACCTTTCCATCAATATCGCTGTACTTAAGCTTGATATTCAGGTATTTTTCCATCTGCTCTTTGTCGCTATCAGAGATGTTCCATGTAAAGGTGACCTTGTCTCCGTTGGAGAGGCCTCTGTTATTATCAACAGATCCGTAAAGGCTTTCGGAAACCATCTGCGCCGGAGTATATCCGAACTGCTCGAGAAGCTTATCCAGATTTCCGGCATACTTTTTTGCCTGATCAAGTTCGCTATCGGAAAGTACTCCTTCAAGGTCCTTCATAAGAGACTTTTTGCCGCTCTTCGTAAACTTGATCTTGTTGCCGAAATCCTTGTTGAACTTATCCTTATCTATGGTATAGGAAGCGGTTCCACAAGTGTTGTAGCCTGAGTAGGTGATCTCTACATACTTATTCAGATTTATAGTGTGTTTTCTTACCGAAAAGAAGAAAACCACTGCGATAACAGCCAGTACCGCTACTACTCCGATACCTATTATGGTGTTTCTCTGCTTCGCTGACTCTTTTTCTATTTTGTCCATAAAGTCAGGCTGCGCGGGCTGAGCCTGGTTCCATGGCTGCCCGGAAGCCGCATTCGCATAGTCGCTGCCTGAAATTTTCGCACCGCACTTGGGGCAAAAAGCAGCACCGTCCTCAATTTGATTTCCACACTTTGCGCAAAACATAATTACTCTTCTCCCTCTATACGTGTTCCGCATGAAGTGCAGAAAACCGCATCATCGCTAAGTTGTTTGCCGCAGTTCGGACATACCTTTCCTGCAGGTACAGGCGCCTGCGCGGGTTCAGGCATAGGAAGTTTTTCGCCGCAGGCAGTACAAAAGGCAGCTTCCCTAGGAAGAAGCTTACCGCACTTAGGGCAGAGTCTCTCCCCCTTGAGGTCTCTGATTTTTTCATTGTTATCGAGCTTTGTCTGCTCATTCTTTTTTATCTCAGCTGCCATCTGGCAAAGGTTTGACCACAGCTCTGCAGGAAGCTGCACGGGACTTTCCGTATTAGCAGTGTCTTCGAGACTCATCTTTTCAAAAATTGCATCATAAAGGCTGATGCCCATCTGATTCTTAATTGTCACATTTTTCTTATCAAGGCTGTTGTTCTCGTTTGTGAGGTTAACAACACTCGCCATATCCTTTGTCTTCTGAACCGCGTCCTGACTTCCCTTGGAAATCTTTGATCCTAGCTCTTCAAAAAATGCCATTTTTAAATATCCTCCCAAAATTATTCCGTAACTTCCGTTCCACACTTTGAACAGAATCTTGAATCGCCATCCATCTCAGCCCCGCAAGTCGGGCATGTCTTTTTAAGCTTGGTTCCGCACTTCAAACAGAACATGTCACCGCCCTTAACATCCGCACCACAGGTCGGACATTTTGATTTTGATCCAAAGCCGTTATACTGCATCTGCGCAGGATTTCCGCCTGTTGCTGCAAGCTCAATCTGCTGCTGAAGTGAAGCGTTTGACTGGAACAGACACATGAATGTGATCACACAGTGTATCACCATGAACAGCATCAGAAGAATCATCCATCCTGTCATCTCTGACTCGCAGTAATTTTCCTTTGCCTCTTTATCTACTCCATTGAAATAGCTTACCCATGCAATAAAATTGATAAAATTTAAAACCTTGATTACTATGATTGTCTTCTTATTAGCTCTTGTCTGAGCAAGGCACAGCAGTACCAGACATGCAATGGGAAGAATCAGCATAAGGATTCCCGCTATATGTCCATCGATTTTTTGCCCCAAAACCTCAAAACCGAAGGTGATCTTGCTTGCACTGATTTTAACTGTCTCACCGCTGCAGGATACCACCATGGTTGGCATGAAAAACAGCAAAATAAAACATGCATTCAGAAATCTTAAAATGTTGCCCTTTGTGAGTTTTAACTCGATTTTTTCGTCCATTATTTTGTCCCCTTTTCTTATGTAATAATTTTTATTGTATCACTTAGAGTTTCCCGTTCATATAGTTAATACACGGCTATTTCAGGAAGGAAGGCCGCCCCCTTGCGCAGAAGCTCCGGCGCCTTTGTGATCCGAGAAAGTGATCGCATAACAGTCAGCATCATCGGCATCAAGTTTTATCTTATCGCCGTCTTCTACAACTATTGTCGGCCAGTGCCCAAGGGTTTCGCATGACTCCCAATTGCTGAAATCGTCATGGAAGCTGTATTTTTCGCTGCCATCAGCACCGGTAACAGTTATTGATCCGGCGCCGAATGTACCATAGATAGAATAGCTTCCGGCGAGCAGATCTGTGCCTACGGTTAACTCTTTAACACCTGAAGGGCTACCCTCAAGCCAGTCCGGCGCATGGTGCTCATACCAATAACTTCCGTCGCTCTTTTCACAGGTTGTATCTGCAACCGAAAAACTGATATAGCGTGGTTCTACGTTAGGGTCAATGTACGCAGACTCAGCAATTTTGTCAGCGTATGACTCCCTGAATGAAAGTGCAGCACTTGTAGGTTCGGGATCTTCATATTCGGAAATAAATCCCAGTTCATATATCCTGCCACCGGCGTCAGAAACCATCCTGTAATCCGCCACTGCCGCATCACCGCCGGCAGCCACTTCTCTTGTTACATAGGTTGTGGCAAATAAATACTCATTATTCATCCCCATACCGGTGACATAAACCAGTGATCCGGCATCTCCCCAGTACTCGGGAGTTTCAAGGGATACACTAAGCTCGGTGGGAAGGTAGAAATGAACGCCGAGATTGCTGTCATAGTACTCTGTTATCTCAGTATCTCCCCATATTTCATGAGGATCGGGAATCTGATTCTCTTCCGGCTTTTCATTCTCTTCTGCCTTTTTATTTTCAGCCTCTGCCCCATCTGCGCTGTCAGAAGGATTCTCGGTATCATCAACTTGCACCGGATCCTCTTCCAGCTGAATAATCTTTTTCGCATCATCCATTGGATTCTCTGAAAAATCGGATTGTTCAGACTGTTCTGCCTTGCGCTTATTATCGACATATTTATAGGTAGCAAATGCTCCTACGCTTCCGCCAACTAAAACGGCGATTAGTCCGCAGATAGCTATTTTTATTCCAAGGCCTACGGATGTAGCACCTGCTGCTCCTACGCCAACTCCTATGCCTCCGGCCACGCCGTTTACACCTGCTGCCCCGGCTCCGCCTGTTCCGGCAGTTCCTGCCGCTCCGCCTGAAGCGCCTGCACCATTTGCTATGCCTTTCCACAGCAACGGTCTAAGCTTGTTCCATAGAGCGCTTCCTGTTCCTGCAAGCAGTTCGCAAGCACTTGCATGCTCGCCAAAGAGCATAGCCATAAACGGAACAACTGCAAAAGGAACGAGCTTGAGTCCGTTTGCATCCGCATAGGATTTCATGGAATCGTTCATGCTTTTCCTGGCCCTGTTAAGGTAGGTCTTGACTGTGTTCTCAGGAACACCCATGGACTCCGCAATCTCTTTTATGGATCTGTCCTCGAAGTAAAAAGCGATAAGCGCCATTCTCTGCTTCTCAGGAAGCATATTTATATTTTTCAGAAGGAGCTTCTTGAGGTTCGCATCCTCTGCTGCTTTCTCAGGCATCTCCATCTTATCGTCCCGGATGGTATCGAAAACATCCACATCCTCATCCGCGCTCTGCGTATTTGTAAGGAGTGTAACCCTGTCATCATAGCTGTGCGCCAGCTCGTGATAGCAGATATTCTTCATCCATGACATGAACTTAGTGGGATCACTAAGCTGATCAATTTTCCTGTAACAAATGAGATAGCCGTTTTGCAGAACATCCTCTGTCTTTTCCTTGTCCTTGGACATCATCTGGATGTACGCAAAAAGCTTCTTGTACGTCAGTTTATAAAGCTTCTCAAATGAAACTTCATCCCTGCCGGCCGCAAAACCTTTCACCGCCCGGACCAGCGCTTCCTGACTTTCTGTCATCATTTCTGCCATTTTATTCCCTCTTTCTTCATTTTTATTCCCTCAAACAAACTATGTGGCATATTTTAAGCCACCCTTACATGCAAATTCAGCCAAGATTTAACCAAATCGCACTTCTCAATTTTACCATCCATATCAGTAGTTGCATATTACTAATAAGCATTTATTTTTACATGCTTTTTCGTGTTTTAATATAGTCATACAGAACAAATGCAAATGGGAAATATATAAAGCAGATTATCGCCAGTGCCAGCATACCGGCTCCTGTAGCCAGGTCATACGGAAACGGAAATACGAACCATCCAAAAATCGCCCACTTTTTCGCAATTGAAAGAATATTCCTGATTCCACCGCTTACGATATACGATATAATTGCCATTACAATATTCACAAGAATCATATTATCTGCCCATTCATATTTTGCCCCTAAAGATGCACTAATTATAAAAGGAATAATAGCCGCTGCAGAAATCATCAGTCCAATCTTTTTCTTATTTAACAGTGCTTCATTTGCATTTACCATTCCCTGATCCATCATTGTTGTCTCTGCTGCGTTGTTCATTGTACTCATAATTTTTTTCTCCCTTTTCTTCATTAAAAAATTGTTGGTTATCGTTACAATATAAAGAGGGTGCATGTTCACAAAAGGTTTCACATTTTTTAAAAAAATTTATTTGTGCAAGTAATCTGTTACCCCTGTGTATTCTTCCCATCTTTATAAGCTTCATCCAGCTTTCATCAATTTCTCTAAGCATAACCGCCTCCGTTTTTCCTGCCCTTTAATACTTAGAGGGAGGCAGTATCAAAAAGGTTTCACTTTTTTGGGAAAAATATTAAAAAAGTTTTGGCGGTTGATTTTGGAGCACAAAAAAGGAATGCGACAAGTTTTTTAATACTTGTGCATTCCTTTTGTAATTCAATAACCTATTTTTCTTAGTTCATAAGCAAATGGCGGATTATCTTTTTACCTTTACAGCGTATTTTCCGGCATTACCGTTCACTTCTATTCTATATGTGCCTTTTTTCAGTTTTAACTTAAGCACCTTTGAATCTGCTTTTCCTGCGTAGATACTGTCAATTTTCTTATTTCCCTTGTATACAGACAAAAATAAACTGCTGGAGTCTGTGTTCTTAATGATGAATTTATAGTTGCCCTTCTTGTTGGCTTTTACCTTAAACCAGTCATGATCATCATCAGTATCAAGAATACCGTTTACATTTTTCTTAAGCTTTATGCTCTTAGCCTTTTTAGCCTTGCTGGGTTCATCTACTCTTCCGGAAATAGAGATTTTATATCTCACATCATCGTAGTAGCCTGTCACCTTTATATAATATGTTGTTCCGGCGTTTACTAAAACAGTTCTCTCATTTGACTGCGCCTTACCTGCATAATAAGAGTCGCTCACACTTGTCTCATCTGCCTTAAACACCTGAGCAGTCACACCGCTTCCATCAATATTCTTAACTGTTACCGTAACAGCGGTATTAGCACCTGAGTTAAAGCTAAGCCAGTCCACATCATTTTCCGTTTTAATTGTTCCTGCGTATTCGTTTGGTATCGGAGTTGCAGTAGCAAGAGTATCCCCCTCATCATTCTCTGCTTTCATAGTAAGCACAAAACTTCCGTAACTATCATAATAAACACCATGCACCTGTACATAATATACAGATGAAGGCTCGAGCTTTACATACTTGGATCTCGTCTCATTTTTTCCTGCATATACAGTTTCAATATTTGCTCCGTCTGCATCATACAAACGGCAACAAGAATTAAGGCCGGTACTTTTCATCTCCATTACATACCAAAAATCTTTGCTCGCGTTTGAGGTAAATGTATACCAGCAATTACCATTTTCTGTCTGAATATCCCCTGAAACCGGAGTGTTAAGTGCAATCGGTTTTACATTTGTTTTGTCGGCAAATTTTCCTTCGTGTGCCTTACCGGTAATGCTGTGTCCACAGAGTACTGAAGCACAACAACATAAAGTGAGTACCAGTGTTAAAAGTTTTTTCATCGTTTTCTTCATTTCAATTCCTCTCTTCATACAATATTTGATAGCGACAAATATGTCCCCTCCTGCGTATCATCCATCGCGTTTGCAGCTGAATACGCACTTAAACATTTTATCACTACTTCCATCAGTTGCCTATCACAAAAAAATGCCTTATTCCTCCTTTTCATATTTTAAAATCGTTGTCTTTTCATCGTTACAATATAAAGAGGATTGGTAGCCACAAAAGGTTTCACTTTTTTTGAAAACATGCTTTCATCCTACAAAAAAGACTTCTCAGGCTCCGCTGTAGGGAGATTGTTTTTCTTAACATTTCAGTTTCTCAAAACTCACCATCGCCGCCGCTTTCGGTGCAGTACGGCTTGCCATTTTTCACACCCATTTTGACAGTGAGTCCAAAGTCAAAGTAGTAACCTACGTAGTCGTAATCAGTAGGCTCCACGGATTTGATTTTCTCAGCGAGAGCCCTTGCAGCTTTTTCAGTTTTTTCATCATCCTCACGCGTGCCTATTGCAGGTCCTGTAGGGCCGCTGTAAGCATACATATAGTATTCATTGCCATCCTTATCAGTGGCGACTACGTTATAATCATACATATTTTCCAGGTCTTCCGTTTCATAGTCAGGCTCACCAAAAAGTGTCCTCAGCTGTCCATAGGCCAACGCAAACAGATTCTCATCAATTTCATCATAAATACTGCAGGTCTCACTGCCGAGAAATTTACCTGCTTCCTCTTCTTCCCTGGTACCGCGTCTGAATTCATATTCAAGATAAGATTTGTCTGAAGTCATTTTTGACACAAATGGAGGCTGCGCGCAGCCGGATAACAAGATGACGGACAGAAATCCCGTCACTAACAATTTTGATATTTTCCCCATGATATAGTCCCCTAACTTTTTTCATATAATATGTGATGTTCACCAGTTGATGATAACATAAAATCAGGGCATGCTATAGCATGCCCCACGTTTTTTATAGAAAATCTTTTTTAACAAACTGATCATAATTCCTTTGCATACAAATGATCGGTTGTTCCACCATAATTGGTTATTTCTTTTATATAATGATATCCGTACCGTTCATATAAGCCTGTGAATTCTGATGGAATATAACTTTTCTTAAAGCCCTGCTCCATCAAATACACATTTGCATGAGAAATCAGCTTCTCACTGACTCTCTGTCCGCGGTATTCCTCAGACACATACACACAGGATACCCATGGATAGTACTCCGGAAGCGGATAATAATCCTCCTTTAAAACCGAGGTCATTCCTATGATCCTTCCGCCTTCTCTGGCAACAAACATTGCTTCCCAGTCCGAAAAATTCCAGTTTGTTATCATCTCTGATATGTGATCCTTTACCTCATCCCAGGAGCTGTCTTTGACAAATGAAAGCAGTTCATCCGCAAGCTGCGTACCTTTCTCAACCTTAACAATTTCAAAGTCTTGAAGCTTATGCCATCCAAAGTGCTTTTCCACCAAAGCTACCGTATCTGCAACACTTCTGTTGTAGTCTCGCTCAAGCCAGAAGAAATTACTGCGTTTAATCTCCTGATATTTCTCCATATTGAGCTCGTACAGTGTCTGCGTACAGGTCTTCTTTGCCTTCTCATAATCAGTTGCACTGTGAATGAAGTCGCTAAAGTCCTGATGATCAGGCCTGTCACAGTAAGTCTCAACCAAATCCGTCGGATCGGTTATCATAAACGCCGCCCTGGAAGGATCGGATAACTGTTCAATCTGCTCCATTGTAAGGTGACAATCGCAAATAACTCTTCCGTTCTGAGAAAGCTTAATCAGATCAAGGATTATGAAATCCAGCTGTTCCTTCAGATTCCCCAGAAGCCACGCTTTATATTCCTCCACGCTTCGTCCGAAGAATTCATCAGCATCCCTGAACTGCTTATTCATATTCGGCTGATGCTCGCTGTCCGATATTGCCTGATGAAAAGGAAACTGCTCATCGATGTCATACACCGGAATTCCGTACTTTTCACCCAGTGCCCTCGATATTGTCGTCTTTCCTCCGCAAGGTGTTCCTGTAATAAAATAAACGTTACGTAAATATTCTTTAATTATATTGTCCTGAAGTATCATAATAGTTATCTCCTTATTTCAAATAGTTTGTTTTCCGGTCACGATAAACAAGCATGAAACTATTCTGATAAGGTTCCATGCTTATCAGATACTTCTAAGCTTTAAAAACATCACCATGTCTTTGTTCCTCCTTGGAAAGTTTATAACTTTATGTATTATACCTTATTTAAGAATGATTATCTGCATTATTTTTTACTCTTTTTATAATCTGGCTGAACTCTTTTATTTTATTCTTTGCGATTGCATTTTACTTTGGGAACAACAAATCTAATGGATTCTTCTATATTTATTGCGTGCTTTTTCTGAACGTACAATAAACCTAAACACCTCTTCTATATTTGTTGTTTGCTTTTTCTGTGAGCACAATAAATTCAACTGTTTATTCCTTATTTGTTGCATTCATTTTTTTCAAGCACAACAACCCTGACCTATCCTTCAATATTTGTTGCATATGACTTCCAAACGCAAAATATAACATAAATATTTCTTAATCCCCATAAAAACATTCCCAGTACACTAGCAGTAGTGTTCTGTAATAGTCCGACTTATTTGAGACTTGTTCCAGGGTATGCAGACAAAAGTACTGCTCTTCACTACATAAGGACAGTTCAATAGGATACTAAAAAATGAACATAATAAAGTAATGTTAGTTAAACGGAAGAGTTACGACCACTATTTTCAAGCAATAAAAAACCCTTAAGCCCAGAACACATCTGGATTTAAGGGCAATCTGGCAACGGAAATCGGATAATAGTGAGTTGCGAAAACATATTTACATGTTCATTACTGCTTCTTTTAACTCTTCCTCTGTTTTTACAAAGCTATACGGCTCGTATTCTACATGCGCAGAAGGCCTGCTTATAGTAACAAGCTGTATTCTTTCCGATCCCACTTTTGAGATCAATACCTTTTTTAAAGCAACAAATGCCGCTATTTACCAAATTAAAGTTATCGTTAATTAAAGTTATCTATCTTTATAATGTTTGTATTTAAACACATTTAAGCATATAATATATTTAAATAAAAACATTAGGAGCATTTTATGGGTAGAAGAACTGCTTTATTATTACCTAAAACACAAAAGAAACTACAGACTGTCGGTGAACAGATAAAACTCGCCAGATTAAGAAGGCATCTTACCGCGGAAGATGTTGCTGAGAGAGCACGTGTTGGCAGATCTACTGTTGTACAGATAGAAAAGGGCTCTCCTTCTGTATCAATGGGAATGTACCTGGCTGTTCTTAATGTTCTGGGGCTCTCTGATGACATTCTTCTAATTGCCAAAGACGATGTCTTAGGACGGACCATTCAGGATCTTGATATAAAAGTACCCCGGAGGGTAAGGAAACATGAGTGACAATAAAGATATATTTGTTTATGCCGGATGGCTTAATAATGAACTTATAGGAATAATCCACCGAGGAATCATTAGCGGAGGCGAGGTGGTTTCTTTTGAATACGATAATAACTGGTTAGGATCTCATTCAAACCTTATGCTTGATCCCACTATACCTCAGACACCTTATAGGACGTATTCTGAGGACAAGAAACTTTTTGGAGCATTTGAGGATTCCTGCCCTGATAGGTGGGGACGTAAGCTCATCGAAAGACGGGAAGCAAAATATGCAGCCAAAGAGAAACGCCGTCCCAAGAAGTTTTTTGAGACTGACTATCTTTTAGCTGTCCAGGATTGTTTTCGTAGCGGAGGTTTTAGATACAAGACAGATCCTTACGGTGATTTTCTGGATAATGACGAAAACTACTCTATTCCTCCTATAACTGCGATAAGAGAACTTGAACAGATTTCTCTTGGCTATGAAAAAGATACCGACGAAAAATGGTTAAAACAACTAGTAAACCCCGGTTCTTCCCTTGGTGGTGCCCGTCCTAAAGCAAATGTGGCTGACATTGATGGTTCATTGTGGATAGCAAAGTTTCCATCCAAGAATGACGATTATGATATTGGTGCGTGGGAAAAGACTGCGAATGACCTCGCTCTAATGTGTGGTCTTAATGTACCCGAAACAAAACTCATGAATATTAGTGAACTTGGCAGTACTTTTTTAACAAAAAGATTTGACAGAAAGTATGAAAATAGCAAAGAATTTCGCATCCACTACACTTCTGCTATGACAATGCTTGGAGCAAGAGACGGTGAAACAGATGGATTAGGTTATTTGGATCTCACTGAAGTTATCTGTAATATTGCGTCAGAAGTTGACAAAGATCTTCATGAACTGTTTAACCGCATGGTTTTTAATATAGCTATTTCTAATCACGACGACCACCTAAGAAATCATGGTTTTATTTTGAACGGCACAAGATGGGAACTATCTCCTGTTTTTGACATTAACCCTGTAGCAGGTGAGGAATTCTTATCTATGAATATTGATATGGATAATGGTTACAGATCATTTGATAAAGCTCTCGATACTTGTGAGTTTTATCACTTAAGCAAAGATGAAGCCAAAAAGTGTGTTAATAATATTGCCGGAACTATCACAATTTCTTGGGAACACACCGCCTCAAAAAACGGCATAAAAAAGAGTGAACAAAAATATATGGCTTCTGCATTTGAGCTGGCAAAAGAATACTATTTAGGTCTGTAGAATCGAGTAGGAGGGAGTGATTAGCTCCCGTCCTCTCACAGCACCGTACGTACCGTTCGGTATACGGCGCTTTCAATAGTTGACATGCACAGACTGATAGGCTGTGGCTAAATCATAGAAGCCACTGTTTATCAGTCTTTCTTTTGACATTGCTCTTTTTACGGTTGTTAAATTTGCATTGAACCAATGTCCTCTGCGACTGTTAGCCGCCATGTGCGCATAGTATTCTGGAACGCCCATTTTGGTAAGATTCCTCATCTTGGTTTTGGGTTTCTTCCATTGTTTCCATATACACATACGAATTCTGTGATAGAGCCATCCATTGATGTCATCTATGTTGTTCTTCATGCTTGCTATGCCGTAATAGTTAAGCCAACCTCTCACATATACCTTGATTTTCTCAAGGCTTGGCTTGATGGACTGCACAGACTTACGGGAAGATAAATCTTTCAGCTTTGACTTGAACTTCTTCCATGACTTTGGATGAACCCTGACATAAATGCCACTTGCGTTCCTTCCCAATGCAAAGCCAAGAAACTTAAAATTTCGGATAGCAAACACGCTAACAGTACGACTTTTCTCTCGGTTAACTGTCAATTTCAGTTTCTCTTCGAGATATTTAGTACTGCTTTCCAAGAGTCTCTCTGATGCTCTTTTGCTTTTCGCAAGAAGAACGATGTCATCTGCATATCTTATACAGGGCACACCTCTTTTCAGAAACTCTTGGTCGAACTCATTGAGGTAGATATTCGCAAGAAGCGGAGATAGATTTCCACCTTGCGGTGAACCTTCCTCTGTATCAATGACCACTCCGTTTTCCATTACCCCACTTTTCAGATAACGCTTTATTAGTTGAACTACACGTTCATCCTTCACATTCTTTCTGAGGAGAGTGATAAGGATTTCATGATTCAAGGTGTCGAAATACTTTGATAAGTCCAAGACTACCGCAAAAGTGTAACCTTGTTCTGCGTATTCCTTTACCTTCTGCATAGCATCCTTTGCGCTTCTGTTTGGACGATAGCCGTAGCTTCCATCCGCGAACAATGGTTCATAGATTGGCGCTAACCGTTGAGTTATTGCCTGTTGGAGTATTCGGTCTATCACGGTGGGTATGCCAAGCTTGCGCACACCACCATCTGGTTTTGGAATCTCAACTCGCCTGACTGGCGATGGGGTATACTTGCCGCGGTATATGCGGTCAGTTAACTCCTGTTGATGTTCCTTAAGGTACGGAAGTGCCTCTTCAATGGTCATACCATCAATACCTGGCGCTCCCTTGTTTGCCTTAACTCTTTTGTACGCTCTGTTAAAGTTATCCTTATACAGTATCGCTTCCAAGAGCTTCGGCTGTGCACTGTCTCTTTCCTTCCATATCCGATTGAATGACCTAAGCGCTTTCGCATACCCTTCGTGTTCCGCACTATCTCTTTGCGAACAGCCATTTTTATCTATGTTTTCTGCCATTAGCGGTCATTCCTCCTTTCTCGGTCATACTTAAGACTCCTACTGATTCGGTCCTTCGGTTAGCATGTCCATGTTTCCATGTCCATGTCCCTACTATGACCTCTGCTGACTTCTGCGTGTTCAGCACCGCCTCGTTTCCTTGTACGGTGGTTACTCCTTACAGAGCATTTCACGCAGATCTCCCTAGGTACCACACGTTTCTTCCTCTCCATCCATCTGCCTCATTTATCATGCATGATTCCGTGTAGTTATTGGGCTTCGACTTGGGCTGCAGCCTTACCCTCATGCATAACCTTGTATGAGATTTCTGTACGTCAGACCAGAGATTTGCCCGTAGGTTAGTATGTTCCCCACATCCAGCTTCCTTCAGATTCCGCCTCGCGGCGGACACCCTTGCCTTCGGCTATATCCTTCCCACTACCGGGCGGATTCGGGACTTGAACCCGTTAGAAACGTGCGCCGCTAGGCGCACAGCAGCAAAAAACCTCAAGGCCATAAAAGCCTTGAGGTTTTTTCTTTTTCGAGCTGGCAACGGGAATCGGAGCAATGACCACCACTTAAAAACCGCATAGAAAGGAGGTTTTTCAGCACTCTTATTTCATTACGACCACTACTACGACCACTTCCTTTTATGCCAAATTTATTTCACAGCAAGTTGCTCATCAACCAATTTTGTAACTTCTGCCTTCTCAGATTCTAAAACATTTGCAAGGTCAAATGCCTCATTGATATCATAATGCTTCTTTTGCATTAATCTGAGTACAAAATCCGCTTTATTCTTTATAGATGTCTGTTCAACTAATCCTTCACCTAAATTGCACATACTGTTTACCTCCTTACTCATGGTAGCTGACATAGGTATATCAAAATCCTTTTCAAGGAGTTCTTTCTTTTCGTCGGGTTTCTTTTCTGCTGATAATAACACATCAAGCAATCTTAAAATTGATTTCTCGTCAGCCTTGTCGGGATCTCCTAAGCGTACAAGAAGTACTGATAAAAGATCGTAATTCTTTACTTCTTCTTTTGCATTTCCGACGATAGTATCCTCAGAAATACTGTACTTTGTTATAGAATTCTTATCCTCTTCACTAACATTCATCTCAATCCAGATAGAATACACTTTGCGAATCTTTTCATAATGACTTTTCGTAAATACTGTATTCTTCTGTGAAGATATCATTCTGCTGCAATAATATATAGCCCTTTTGATAATAGGATATACTGTATTATCACTTTTCTGAGCCTCTATATTTATTATAAGATGAATTGGCTCCTTTGTGTCAGGTACAATTGCATTAAACCTGATATCATAATATACTTTACCCTCTTTTATGGAGCTATCCTCATTATTACTGCCTTCAATTCTTTTATCGGCTAATTCTTCATCAGCATCAAGTTCATCCTGGTGTACAGCTACCACTGAAACCTTGGGTTCACCCTCGATACAATCCTTCATGATCTGTTGAACGGTGTACACCTTAAATTCTGATACGCACTCCTTCAAAATCCATGCAAGCACAATCTTTTCAGACAAAAGCCGCTTAACTGCCTCATCATACTGAGCCTTCTGATCAGCAGTACTAATTGCATTTGAAATACTTGTTTCCAATGTTACAAACCTCTTTGTTTTTCTTTAGTCGAGTATATCATATATAGCTTGTTTTGTGATATATTAGCTTCTAATATACTATCAACCTCTTCCTGCACTGCCTGTCGTATCATTGGATCAGTAATACCTGCTGCCATATCAGCCTTTTCCATGTATTCTCTGATCGAGGCGTCTGTTTTTTCAATTTGCTCCCGGATTTTTTCATGTTTATCTGTCAATTCAAGTACTGCTGCCTCAACTGTCTCAATATCTTTTTCATCTGAAATATTACAGTTTGCTTCAAGTAGCAAAAGATTTTCTTCACGGTTTACTATCTTTTTTTCTTCCCTACTGATTTTTTCCTGTAGCTTTTTTCTGTGAATAGTATTAAACATTGGAGAGGCTAAGTATTCTTTTTGCCATTTTTCAATTTTCTTCTTCGAAACTATATTTGCCTGCTTTGCATAATTAAATTCGTTTTTAACCAAATTTATAATGGATGAGTAGGAAGATATTTCATTATCCAGCTTGTCATTATATGATTCTAATTTTGATTTTTTCTTTTTCAGCTTAGCAAGCATATTTTTCGCATTCAGAATATTAAGCGCAGTATTATAAATATATGTATTTATCTTCTCGATAGTCTCATGATATCTTTCTGCCGCCCGGTTTAGCCAATTATTATATTTTCCAATATACTGATTCAAACTTACTCTATCCGGAATAGAATTATCAATCATCATGATATGAGAGGCAGCAGGCCCGATATGTATAGATGGTATTTCATCGGTTCTTCCCTGATCAGCAAAAGATCTGGAATCAATTCTTTCATCTAATCCATAAGCTTTGTATGCTTCATTGGCTGCAATTTCCCAATTCTTACGCCAAGCTTTTAGTGTATCCAATGAATTCCATTCTTCTATTATTGGATTCACTTTTCCAAAAGGTGCAGTTTTTGGTGAACGATTTGCTCTTTTCAGTCCAAACTGTTCTCCCTCAGAAGCTGTTAGCCACCTTTTCTTTTTGCCATCTATATATGAGTACAGTTTTTCCCATCCTTCAGAAGCACATTCTTTATATTCCTTAGCAGTAAAACCTTTCTCTTCCATTCCTTTTTTGCACATATATACAACCTGTGACTTTGACTCCCATTTTCCTTTTTCATCTATTGGACGCATGGTAAGAAGAATATGCGCATGAGGATTATTGTAGTTCATCTGCGCCGGATCATGTGTAAGATTACCATTTTCATCTATGGGAATTCCAACATGGTTTGTCTTTGGAGGGTTATGTATAGCCAAATCAGCACACATACCCTTTGAAACGAAGTTATCCTGAACATATTGCTCCAAAAGTTCTTTTTGCTGTTCAAATGATAGTTCCTTAGGCAGAGCTATGACGATACTCCTTGCAAGCTGTGACTTAGAGCTTTTTTCAGATTTTTCAACTGCATTCCATAATGTTTCTCTTTTCCGATATTCTATCGGAGCATTTTGTGGAAGTAATATATTCGAGTATTGAATGTGTTCTTTTCTTGTATAGTCATGTGTGAGCCCATCATAGGAGTTTGTCAATTTGGAACCTGAAATATATGCTGCAGCAGCAATACTGCTCCTTCCTTCTGATCGTTTTATTATATTTACTGATAAGTGATATATGCCCATAAAAATTCACCATTTTTAACATATGCCTGCCGGCACCAGTCTCCCTTCGTGAGAAGGGCGCACTTATACATCACACCTTTGGTATGATGAGTGCGCTCTCCGAGGGTTCAGCTGCATTCATTTGATTTAGGATTCAAGGCAGCTTCCAGTGCCACCTTGAACTCCTCATCTGTAAGCTGGTCAGCATTATCAACTATTTTTGATAATGCAGTTTCCGAAATAGCGCCGCGAATAATAAGCCTCCGTGTTCTGCGTTTTCGTTCCATAACCTTGTCACGGTTTCTTTGTAGTGCTGTGCGATGCTTTTCCTGTAATGCCTTTTCATATGTTTTATCATCCATGATCATCGACCTCTTGACATAGCCTGCTGCCTCATAGGAACAGCTCTCTTAATAGTGTGTTCCTGTCCAGCGATAGAAATAGTTCTTGTTTTATCGTTATATTCATAGACACTATCAGAAAGCTGGTCTCTGATATCCACAGTAGTTCTATTTACAGTACGTACCATATCTTTGAAATAACTGATATCGCTTGCAGTAGATTTAGGAATACATATCACTTCATGTCTGGAAGATGGGAGAATAACAAAATCTTCTCCTATTTTTTCCCTTGTTTCCTTCATCGCCCTAGGGTTAAGGATTTCACTGCTGCCATCTATTCCCTGCTCATTCGAGACAACAAACATCTTAAATTCACTTTCCGGAAAAAAAGAAGCTCCCATACCATGTTCAGAATTCAGCGCATTATTTAATACTGCTCCCATAGACCTTACAGTATAATTTCCTGATTCCAGGTTAGAATGTGCCATATCCAGGACTTCTTCCTTAGTCAGCCTAAGATTCCGGCAAACCTTATCATTAACAATAAAAGACATTCCATCCTCTATATACCAGCGAGGAATTGCAGCAAGATCTGCTATTCTCTCATGTGGAACATCCTTCAGAAGCTGAGCATTCCTATCGTATGACATAAGTGATAAGCGTATATGCTCTTTTGCAGATTCTTTATCAATATCTGATAAACTAAAATCAGGTGTGTTCTCTATCGCACCTTTGACTATTCCTACAATCTCATCCTCTACAGTACCGTTCTTATAATCCTCATAAAGATTTTCAGCTGAAAGAACCGGGGCTGTATCAGAATATTTATTCTTAATTACTATTCCTGTTTCCCTCCGATTAGTCTTAACCATCGGCTGAACAGTAATATTATAGTTGTCACCTAACTCGTCCTCTAATCTGGTCTTGAGTTCTTCGGTGAAAGTTTCAAAATCGTACATTTTACATCTCCTTATACAAATTGTTCTCACTAATAACTTCTTCATTGATTTCCTTTAAAACAGGATCCATATAGTATGGATTCTTCTTGAATCGATAATATTTCCCATCAATAAAGGCTATGATTTCATCCTTTTCCTCAAGGCTTAGTACATCCTCAGTATCCAAAACATTCACAGTTTCAAAGGAAATACTATCTCCATCTCGGGAAAAGATTTCGTTGCTGCTTTTGTATGTCCTTTTTTTCTGCTGAAATGATCCTGCCAATTCCTTTATACTGCGTATAGTGTTAATGTCTGTAGTTCCTGTAAACACCTTCACTCTGCACATTCCAAGAATCCCGTCAGCTCCTTCATTGCCATATATTTCCCTTATCTGACTGATATTCTGGAAAGCCATGTAAATATGGCACTTTCTTGATCTGAGCGTCGCAAGACTATGCTTTATTCTGTCTACCTTTCCAATGCGTCCGAATTCATCAAAAATGAACAATACCGGCTCAGAATCATCCGGTCTGGATTCCATTGCTTTGAGCGTCTGCGCAAGAATGAGCCGAAACAAATCCTTATATTCATCCAATAAATTTTCCGGCAAAGATAAAAAAATTGACTTGCCCTTATTCAGATCCTGCGGATCACACTTTAACGGATTATCACGAAGGGCATACTGCACTTCTGAAAACAAGAACACTGTCAGATGTTCCCTCATTGTACTAATGGCATCCTTCATTGCATTAGTTTCATCACCTTCAAACTGCTTAAGGTACTGATATACTCTCTTATCTTTTCCCGTCACAGAGATGATATACGGTATTTCTTCAGAAGGATTACAAGCCAATAGCTTCTTTACAGAATCTATGAATCCATATCCTTCCCTAAAATAGAAAAGCATCATTCCGCAAAATGCATCACGCGCTTTGTTCACGAAAAATATATCCGAATTATTATTTGACACAATTAGCGCATGAGAGAGAGCTGTAAGTGTCTTTACCACCTCATCATCAGAAGAATTCTCATCGATATCATAATAGACATCCCATCCCCAAGTAGTACGATCAGTTGGATTGACTATTCTAATCGATCTACGATTATGCATATCGACACTTTTATATGCCAGTTCCGGTTTGATATCCACAACAAATGCTGCCAGGTTGTCACCCACATCATAAAAATTTGCAAGAAGTGATGGAATGATCAGATTTGCACTCTTTCCGGAACCCGGTTCTCCCACAATTGCTCCAAAACGTGTTTCATCATCCACAAGCGGTATCCTGACATAAGAGTTCCCCTTTTTTCCAAGAATGAATCCATCTGGTGATTTTGCTAAAAACTTATCCTTAACAGATGGATACATACATGCCAGCTTTTCAGGTGTCATTGGATGCGCCTTTTCAATTTCATAATCAATAAAATTGAAATCTCTTTTGTTCTGAAAGCAATATTTGACTATATTCTGTCCGCATATAATCAATGAAGGTATAAGCGCCATTCCCCATGCTAATAAATGTCCAGCAGGGGTAATGCTTCTGCCCCAGAACAAAAGATCCAAAATGATATACATTGCTATCAGGCTCACTGGATATACCCAAATGCCGGATGCAATCAATTTACTTTTTATTGTCATTATTTTTTCCTCGTAGTAGTGGGTAAATGCATTTACATTGGTTTACATAATTTTGTTGCAACTTATTTAAAGATAAATGAAAATCATTTTCAGAGTCAAGTATTTTTACTTGACTTGCTGTATCATTTCGTTTGTGCCTTTTTTTGACATAGAAAATCCTCCAAAGCCATAGACGACTTTGGAGGATTAGTTCCTTCAAAAAAGCGCCATAGAGCTATATCTATGACGCCTTAGCTTTTATTTACTTTACTTTAGTTCTCTTCTTGTCAATTCTCTTCTCGATAGCCTTTACTACCTTCTTCTTAACCTTGCCCTTGCAGCCCTTTACTTTGATGACCGAACCCTTCTTGAGCTTTTTAAAGGCATTCTTGTCAATCTTGATGTCTCCATCTGCTGAGACATTGATTGTGACTGTCTTAAGGTTCGTGCATCCATAAAAGGCTCCTGCACCGATCTGCTTTACGGTACTGGGAATAGTTACCTTTGTAAGTTTTCGGTTGTTCTTGAACGCACCAGATGAGATTCTTGTAATAACATAGGAATTGCCATTTTCATCTGTTACATTTGAAGGTACTGACACTGTTTTTGTGCTGCTACCTGTAGAAGATTCAAATTCAGCAGTGCTATCCGAAGTAACCTTAAACATGAGATTATTTACGGTAAACTCTGATGCTCTTGCGACTACGGCTGTTTTCTCTGCGACAGTTTTTTCAGGCTCTTTGTTCTTTGATACTTCTGCTGTATCTGTATTATTTGTAGCGTCTGTTATATCGGAAGGTGTCACCTTTCCGCTATTGCCGGAAGTCTGATTTCCCGCTGATAAACCGCTTCCCTGCTGGGCGTTGCCTGATGGCTGTTCGGAACCGCCTGTTGTGCCTGGACCGTTTGATGAACCGCCGTTACCGCCTGATGAGGGCTGAACTGAACCTGAACCACCGGTTGAGGGTGCGGGAGCAGTACTGCTACCTGAATTGCCATTATCAGATGAAGGTGTGGTTGTGCTATCACCCGTTGCAGGTGTTGATGTATTGCCACTGTTATCGGTTGAGGTTGAGGAATTGGATGTATTACCCTGCTCTGCGTCAGAGATATTGTCTGTTGTAACAGGGCGCTCTCTTACTTCCAAAAGTCTATGATTTCCCCAGGTGCGGCCTATATGAACTTCGATAGAGCCTTCTCCTGCGCGATGTGCTGTGATAACGCCATTTTCTACGGTACAGAAATCTGACAATGTAGAATAGTCATCGCCAAGTATTCTAAACTCAGGGCTTTCGGTAGCATTGGCAGGAGTAACAGTGACGTCAAGTTTCATGCTATCGCCAACGTAAAGTAAAATTCCACTTGTTTCATTAAATCTGACATCAGTTGCCTCGACATAATCTGCATCTGAAACGCCCTTGGCAATATATGTATAGGTATAGGTTGTGCCGGTTGCGAGAGGAATGTATGAATCAAGACCTGTACTGTTTCTGACGTGCTTTTTCTTTAGTTTATTAGCATAATCAGAAGTGGTCCTATTGAAATAACTATGATCAACTGAGCCTGTTAAATCTTCTGTATCTGCCCAGGTAAGATCTTGCTCGTACCAGTCATCGCCAATCTTTACGACATTCCATTCGTGTCCTGCCCCGTTGCTGGTTCCGCTAACAATAGCGCAGTCAATCCCGAATGCATCAAGAAGGCACTTATAGCCACGGGAATATCCTACGCATACAGCCTTGCCCTGTACTAATGCACCGTATGCTGTCCTGCAGTCAGCTCCCCAATCTCCGTTAAACTGTCCTGCGGTATCATATTCAAGCTGCTTGACATAATAATCATGAATGTTTAAGACCGACTTAGGAATATCTTGCGGATCGTATAAACCAGCGCTGACAATGGCCGATTTCATAGTTGCAATTTTGCTTTTGATTTGGTTGTCCCATATGGAATAATTGTTATTATCCCGAATTTTAGCAACCATATAACTCGTGTAGTTTTCGTCGTCATGCCATACATCAACAGCTTCAAAACCATATCTTATATATTCCATGATTTCCGGATAATCAGCCTCTACTGCATTGTGCGCAATACCTATCGGCGTAGGGCTGTCGGCCCCCTCCGGTAATTCGATACCATATTTGATCTTATCTTCGTTAGACATCCTATATATGTTTGTCCCTATTGGAAGCGGATTTTTTGCTGATTCAATTATTGCATCATAGCAAGCACGCTCTGCATCCGTCTGAAGGAAATAATAATGGAGCCTATGTTCTACGCTTCCTGTATTAGCAGAAGCTGTAATGATGCTGCTAGAAGTATTAGGCATAATACTCCCCGATAAGATTCCTGTCACTAATGACATAGCAATAATAGTTTTTTTGATGCTTTTTGATAAAATTCTCACTCTTGATTATCTCCTTATATATTTCAAATATTTAAAAATAAGTTCTCAATCATATGTTGACATTATTTATCATTTATCCATCACGTTACTATACACTGATTTTAATACTTTAAGTGTAAAATTAAAAAATATAATTGGGAATTGGCAAATAATAACAACTTCCTTGACTGTAATCGTATTATAACTATTATTAAAAATCATAATGCATTGCATCATTGGCATTTTAATGCCTTTTTATGATTTATTCATGCATCGCTTAATATATCACATTGTGAATATATGCACAATACTTTTTTTGTTTTTATGCTATAATTCAGTCAAATCAAGCATAGAGGCTGATTTCGTGAAGGTAATCAACGTGTTTATAAAAGAATTTTAAATTCTTAAAGGATAATGACATTCATCATAAAATAAGGGATTTGTTATGAAACCATATAAATATATCCTGACAATAATCATCTGCATTCTCATGAGTTTTATTTTTTACTCGCGCAGAAAAGAAAGACTTATTAGTAATAACCATTCACAAAGCGCAGGAATAAAATTTGATAGAACCCTTCTTACTGATCTTGGATTGACAATACTTCCTTTTTTCATTTTATATATAGTTTTGTCAAAGGTTATCATAATCGGAGGATGTCAGAGCGGTTCTATGGAACCTACTATCATGACTGGCAGTATTACCTTTTCAAATGGATTAGCGTATATTACTCATGAACCACAAAGAGGTGACATCATTTATTTTTCAAATGAACAAACAGAACATAAGGTATTTGTTAAAAGGATTATTGGTCTGCCGGGAGATAATGTATCATTCACAGACGGGAATGTATACATAAACGGACTACTACTTGCAGAAGATTATCTTTCAGAAGATGTTTTGACATATTGTGATAAGGAGTTTAAAGTTCCTGCTGATTCATATTTTTTATTAGGAGATAATAGGGAATATAGCTTTGATTCCAGATACTGGGATAATCCATATGTCTCAAAAGATGATATCGGTGGAAAATACATTACTTCGATTATTATTCCGCTAGTAAAAAAGAATAATTCACAGCTCAGTGAAACTGTTATGGAATAAATTCTATTACATCATTTGGTGTACATTCCAAAATATTGCACAGCTTTTCAAGTGTTAAGAGTGTAATATTCTTGCTTTTCTTAAGAGAATCAAGTGTCTTATTATCTATTCCAGCCTTAATAAGGGCATACTGTGATATGCCTTTTTCTTGCATTGTCTTCCATAATGGCTGATAAGAAATAATGATAATCACGCTCCTCTCTTTAGAAAATTTTAAGAGTGGATTGTGAAAATAAACATTGTGGAGATAATCACAATATGATATGTTGTTATTAAATTACAGATAAATATTCAAAGGCAAAACCGAAGCAATTCGGCGACGCAAAACTATAGGATCTCTACGAGATAGCCAGTTGCAGACAACATGATGCATCGTAGAAATACGGTGCTTTTTTGATTGCGGAAATAGTTATTTTTGATGTCAAAGGAGTAGATATAATGAAAAACAGAGTAGTTCGTATATTAAGTGTTTTAGGTGTGGCATTATGTTTAGTGGTGCTATTATATGTGCCTAATTATATGGAAATGTATTATACTGCAGATCACCCCTATTACAATCCTTCAACAGGCGAAATCATAGTAGTACAGATAGAATGCCCGGCCGAACAAGAACAGGCAAAAATTGCTGAAATGAATGCGAAATACGCAGCCATGGGCTATACAGTTGCTATTGATCCAGCATTATATACCGAAGCATGGGTGGCGGCAGGTCCAGGCGGAAATGACTACGATAAATTACGCGAAATTGCTGAAGCTAGAGGTGTTATTCCTAGCGGTGCAAAAACGGCAGCAGAAGCAACGGCAACTGAAAGTCAGAAGCAGGAAGAGCCGGTAGCCGAGCAGCCACAGACAGAAGAAACGCAGCCTGAAGAAGTCAAGGAAGAAACCAAGGTGGAAACACAGCCCGAAAAGGAATACAGTCACGGTGTTTACGATGAAATCAATAAAGATGCTCTTGATGCTTTCGATCACTTTTTATATGACGGAATTGCCGACAGTTGTTATATTCAGGTGAAAAATTCTGCAGAGAATAAGACAATGCCTGCATGGGAAATAGAGAGAACCGCAACAGGTAAGGAAAATGGCGAAATTCAGTTCGTAGATGATAATGGGAATATTGTTTATTCAGTAATCTTTCCGCAGGTAGAAACTGATGAAGATATTGAACTTGGCATAGATATCGCAGCTGAGGATAATATCATGGTCGTATCCCCAGTATCCCAAAAAAATTCATTTACAGATCTTGGATACACGCTCTGGATTAAAGTACCTATGGGGAAAGATGAAAAATATGCAGAATTTAATCTGTACACAAAGTCTAGCAAGGCAGGAAAAGACTATGAGGAATTCATGAAGGCTACAGCTGATGAGAATGGAAATGTAATACTTCCTATAAATATCCTGCAGAATTATTATATCTCTAAGGACTTGCTTGTGAAGACGGAGGAAGCTAAGGAAGTAGCAGAGGAATCCGTAGAGGAATCAGTAAGTGAACCCGTAGAAGAAGTAGAGCCTGTAAAGGAAGAAGTTAAAGCACCTGTAGAAGCTATGCCTGTTGAGAAGCAAGTAGAGAGTGCTGCTAATGATAACTTGAAATGGGTTATTTGTGGCATAATTGCATGCGCAGGTATTGTCGCAGGAATTCTTATATATAAAAAGAAAAGTAAATAAAAGTTGTGCCCCTTCCCAAAGAAGTCTCGTTGCTTTGGGGAGGGTGAATTTAGGCATTTCTCGGCATATCAAGCCTTAAGTGGAGGCTTGACTCAATCAAATCAGCTTCTTTATCTAGCCAATCAAAAAACTCATTTTTCCCCATTTGTACAAGTTTTCCACAATATTCAATCTCAAATATGATTTTTCCCTCTACTTGGTGCTGTTCTGAAACAATATCTATTTCTTCATCGAATAATCTATTTTTATAATCATTATTACAACCTTTTGTCTTTCGCCATGTGAGATCACTTTGCCTTGTATATACTTCTGTATCCAATTCAAGATTTTCTACTATCTTTACCCCAAAATGTTCAAAAATGTTTTGTATAGCCCCCCGTCTTCTAGCTTGTCTTGCGTCTGCACGCTGAAGCTCATCCATTTCTTCATTGTACATAGTATACTGTGGAGGTGTTTCATCATCTGTTTCACACTTAAGATACTCTGGAGTAACATTTAAGAGTTTTGCCACTCTGACAATAAATGGTTCTGGTATCTCTCTCTTACCGTTTACATAACGACTTAAAGTTTCGAGTGTAACTCCTGCAATAGGCGCAAATTCTATCATCTTTATTCCTTGTACTTGCAAGGTTCTTTTTATTCTTTTGCCTGTATCAATAGTTGTAACCATTATAATACCTCCTTGATAATTATAATTATACATTCCTAACCACGCTATGTCAATTATTATCTCTGCATAATTTGCTTTTATTTGATATATATACGTATAATTCTTAATATTCCGCAAATATATTTGATATCGTTTGACTTTTATTGAGCATTGCGGTATAAAATATTTAACACAACAATAAATTTATATTACGAAAGGATAGACGATTATGGAGAACAATATTCAAAACAACGCGTTGTATATTCCGGCAAAATGGTTCCCAACGCAAGGACAGTGGCAATCACAGTTAACCGTACTCTCCGACGAGGATGTAGGAAAATTATTCAAAGCAGCTCTTAATTATCTGAATTCTGGAATTTGTCCAGAGTTTGAAAACACATTATTAGATTTTGCATTTATTCCGATTAAGGCTGAAATTGAAGCCAGCCAAAAAGCTTTCACTGCCAAAAGGGAAGGTGGAAAAAAAGGAGGACAAAAAAGAGGCGGTTCCAAAAAAACAAAGGAATGAGAAAGTATGCTTAGGAATTGTTAACCATAGCCAAAGATAGTAAATGATACTTTAGCATTGCAGACACATACATACAAACCCACTACGGTAATGAAAAGAATATTCTTTAGGAGACTCATATGTTTTTTACTCGAGAACAAATGAGAAAGGCACGTATAACTGACCTATATAATTATCTACTCACGAATCACGCAAATGCAATAGTCAAAGAAGGATCAAGCCTGCGATTAATAGCTAATCATAGCCTCAGCATCAAGCTTGGATATTCTGGATATTACGATTTTTCAACTGGAGATAAAGGAAATAGTATTGATTTTTTAGTTAAGTACTTAGGATATTCCATACCTGAAGCAGTTTTGTCACTTGCTAACTATAATAACAAAACTGCAGAACCAGTTATACCTTCAGCAGAAGTGCATTTAATTAAAGCAGACTTTCCCAAAAAAGGTGATCCGAATTCGCGTAAAGCAATAGATTATCTTGTTAGCCGTGGTCTTTCTGAAAGTCTTGTCAGAAGTCTGATAAAGGCAAACCTCATATATCAGGATGAGCATAATAACGTTGTATTCATTAATCGCGAATGCAATTATGCTGAAATACGGGGGACTTCAGAAGTCCCGTTTAAGAGCATCAGAAAACCAAAGGACTCAAATGTCGCTTGGTATTTCAACAAACCATTTATCAATACTAAACCCCATAAGTGTTACATATGCGAATCCGCCATAGATGCTATCTCACTTTTTATGCTTTTATGTGAAAATGCCTTTTATATAAGCATAGGCGGGGTGGGCAATCAGAGAACTATAGACTCTATCAAACAGCTAAATATCCAAGTCATCCTAGCTGTTGACAACGATTCTGCAGGAGATGCCTGCCGTATTCGTAATCAGGATATGGAATTCATCATCCCTTCACACAAGGACTGGAATGACGATCTAATTGCTCGTATGAATTAATGGAGATTATTATTACTCATTACTGTTTTCTTCTATTTTATCCCTTTAATTATTGTAATCCAATATCCCTCACCAATTGGAATTGTTTTATCTTAAAACAAAAACATCATAGGATAATCAAAAGTAGAGTATAAACGCACTCCAATTATAGCCTTTACAGGAGGCATTATGAATAAGAAACAAATATCAATAAACGCCTCCTGTAGTGAGAGGATACATAAATCATTTCCGCAAAAATTAAAGGCTTCAGATTTTCTGCAAAAAAATGCTATAATCACAGAGAGTGCTGAAAATGAGCAATTGAAAAAACAGTGTTTTGAAAAAGAACGAAAATTGAAAGTACAGGAGGCGTTATTACCCCACAAAAAGAAAGGCAGTAAATTTGTCACATATGACACCAAGAACAAACAATACAAGATAAGAATACCTTCAGCCCTGCGTAAAGATAACCGCAGTAAAATCACCGCAAGTTCAGAACAGGAAACATATGACAGGATGTACGCATACCTATTTGGAGAAAATAATCATACCATCCGCGCACTATATGACACTGCGCTTGAATCTAAACGCACAGATCTTGATATCTCATCACTAACTATAGATAGGTATCAACAGCTCTGGAACAAATATTATGATCATTCCACTATTGCTGAACAATCTATCAAAGACATAAAAGCATCCGAGTTGAAGTTGTTCTTTAAGAAAATCTGCGCAGGACGTACACTAAGCCGAAAGGCATTTAATAATGTCAAAAGCATAATGAATATGGTCTATGACCTTGCTGTAGAATCTGACATCCTAACTGATAATCTCAGTCGTTCTCTTAACTGTAAGGATTTAAAGTTCAAAGCTGTTGATAACAGTAATAAGCGTTATACAGATGAAGACAGAGATGCCATTCTTGAAGTTTTGAAAGCGATGAAGCATAAATCAGGGTATGAATATGGCATTGAGCTTATGTTCTGTCTCTGCATTCGTATCGGTGAACTGAAGGCTCTTAAATGGAGCGATATAGATTTCAGAAAAAATACCATAAAAATTTCACGTGAGGTTGTCCTCCGTAAAGACAGTGATGGTATAAATCGCCCGGTTGAGCTTAACCATACTAAAGGTGGTGAACATGGTGAACGAATCCTGCCGTTATCTGACAGAGTCTTACACATCCTAAAATGCCTCAGAGAGCAACCTATCGTGTATGAGCATATCGTTTGTACTGCTGAAGGCAATCCACTCAATACTGGGCATTTTAATGACCATTTAAAGCGTATCACAGCAAAAGCCGGTGTTACTTATATGTCATCTCATAAAATTCGTTTTTGGAGCGTAACAGCGCTAGCACGAGCAACCGGTGGCGATTTGCAGACTGTAATGTACGCCGCTGGACATGTGGACAAAAATACTACTCTTCATTATATCCGAGCAGTTCAGCAGGACACAAAAATGAACGATATTAAGGCATGTTTCAGTTAAGAAAGGCGTTACGACCACTCTACGACCACCATTCCAGGCATCAAAAAACCCTTAAACCCAGATAAATACTGGATTTAAGGGCGAGCTGGCAACGGGAATCGGACCCGTGACCTCCGCACTACCAATGCGACGCACTACCGACTGTGCTATGCCAGCAATCCGTGACTTTCGCAAGTCACAAAGGTTATTTTAACAAGCAGATAGTAGCTTGTCAACATGCATTTTTCAACAAGATTTCTCACATAAGTTCAGTCATGATAGTCCTGTAGATGTTCTGGTTTTTCTTCTTCCAGTTCTCGCAGATTGTCTCTGCCATATCCTCCGTGATCGCGGGGACATGGAGCTCTACCAGTGTTTCTCCGAACTCCGCTGCGGAGAGGTATGTCATGTACTCATTTTCTCCGGTCTTCTTGTAATAGGCACCGATGGAAGTCTCGTCGCGCATCTTGAGCCCGTTTTCCCGGAAAAATGTATCAATCTGCTCCCTGATTGAGGGATTGATGCGGTTGCCGAAAAAGTCCAGTGTCTCACTTCCTGCATCGGTGAGTTTCAGGAATGTCCTGCTGCCCTCGATGTTCTCGGTGATGAGCTCAGACTCCGCAAGCTCGCCGAATACTTCCTGCAGGGTGAGAAAATTCGTGTATTCTTTTTCCAATATAAAGTCGTAAATCTGTGCCTTGCTGAGGCGTCCGTCGGATTTTCTCAGCATGTAGAGCACGATCATTTTGTATAAGGTTAGGTATTGTGAACTCATGAAGCCCTCATCCGTCAGCTACGCTGACACCTTCTCCCAGAGGGAGAAGGCAAATTTTTTCCGTCATCTTCTCTCAGAGACAATTTCAATCTCCCCCTCTGGGAGAAGGCAAATTATTGTTAGAAATTCACCCCGACAATGTCTCTGGCGAAAGCGATGTGTTCCTCCCGCTGCGGGGTATCCATGTATTTAAATACGTCGTACGATAATTTGTGTCCGCCGCCTGTGGTGCAAAGTCCCATGGCAAGGCCGTCGTGAGCAATCTCCTCAGGAGCATCGGTCTGTCTGGAAAACATGATCGCGTGAAGGTTACCGTTCGCTGCAACCTTGCTGTAGGCGTAGGCGATAGCTGCTGCCTGGAGTGCGTCACCCTTTGTGGAAGTGTATCCCACCTCGCTAAGGATTATGGACCGGACACCACCATTATACAACATCGCTTCGCTGCTCATATAGTTTGTGAGGACACCTATGTTTTTCATTGTGATAAAAGATGTGTCCGCGGAGTCGGTCACAAGCTTGTGCCCGTTCCAGAATGCCACGTCGGTAAGCGGCACGGTGTAAGGGTGCTGAGCAAGTCCCCAGCCGATGTCGCCATAGCTTCTAAGTGAAGCTGCAAAGCTGTCCAGAAGGTCTCTTCCGTCGTAGTCGGGATTGCCCTTCATATTTCTGTCCCACTGCTGGTCGAGTGAGATGTATACATGTGCGCCGGCATTGTTACTCTTAATCGCATTGTAGAATACTCTGAATGCCCTTGCATAAGCAGCGGCATATGTTCCAAGGTCGGTGGATGCCATGTAATTCCACTCTTTTCGCGCATTGACTTCGTTTCCGATAATCCACATCGCAACATTGCCGTGACCCGAGCCGGAATATCTCTCTGCCAGGAATGATCCGATGGCTGCAAGCGCATTGACGCCGGCCTCGTCGGAGGCATTGAACATATAGTAAGGAGCCGTGGATCCGCTTCTCGCATTGGGATGAGTCACCTCAGGAAAAGTGGAGGGCGATACGTTATTAAGTATGATAGCAGCAACATCCACCCCCTTCGAATTGAGGGTTGTGAACAGATAATCGTATTCATGGAGAATAGCTCCGTTAAAATAGTAGGTAACACCGTTATAGGTGTAAGCAACGGAACCTCCCGCACTTGTCGCAAGGAGTCTGTTCAGCGGAATATTGTAAGTTGCATAATTAACTCCGAGGTCGCCAACGGCATCCAGATGAGAAGGATCAACCAAAAGACCCTTCTTAGAGCTGTGCTGTAATCCGCCGTAATTATGCGATGCAACCGCCTCCGGATTTGTGATATAGCTTGCATGGGAAACCGGTTTAAACTCGTCGTCCTTTTTCACCGCAATGAAAAACTTCCTGTATAATCTGGAATTCGCAGCAGCCTTGTTCAGAGCTGCCTTAAGTGTAACTTCGCTGTCCTTATATATCTTCGAGATTGGCTCCGCATCTGTGCTAAGGCCATCTTCATACATCGCAGCATCGAACAGATAATAGTACTTGTCATCGGAGGTGGGAATCCCCTCAGCTGAGCCCTTAACCTCAACTCCGCCGCTCTCTCCTATGATACAGCTGTCGAGCTTAACATATTCCGCAAGCTGATCATCAGGCACATCAACCGTTGCCGGCCTCTCACCGAGTGCGCGCTTAACCTTATCACCTGAATTTGTTATGGCTTTCAGAATATCCTCGTCAAGGTAGCTCTTTTCCTTGGGTGTCTCCTTAACTTCCGTTACCGGTTTTTCCTCGGTGGTCACTACCACCTCTTCCTTCTTATCAAAAGCGCCTTCCGTATATAACAGTATCCCTACCACAAAAAGAACCGCCAGTACTGAGCCTATCAGCACAGCCAGCGTTCCTTTTCTTGAATACAGTATTTTATTATCTATAAACTCTTTTAGTTTCTTAAAGGGTTTCTTCAACTCTAACCTCGCGTTACTACATATCTATTGATTTACTGCTTATTCTCGTCCGTTTGTGCGGCATCCTCTGCCTTCGTAGCTTCTGCTCCCGAATCGGAGGCGTGTTCTTTGAGGAACTTCATATGCTCCTTGATCTTCACCTCGTAGCCGTTTCCGGACGGGCTGTAAAATTCCTTACCGTTTAATTCATAAGGAAGATATTGCTGCTCCACATAGTTGTTCGGATAGTCATGAGCATATTTGTAGCCTATTCCATGTCCGAGCTTACCTGCGGATTTGTAATGTGCATCCTGAAGATGCGACGGTATCGGGAGATTTCCCGTATTCTTCACTGTGTCCATTGCGCTGAAAATCGCCTCCACTGCGGCATTGCTCTTAGGCGCTGTCGCTATGTAACTGGCCGCCTGTGACAGGTTAATCTGACACTCCGGCATACCTATTCTCTCTGTTGCAAGAAAAGCCGCTACCGCAACCTGAAGCGCCTGCGGATCGGCATTCCCGACATCCTCGGAGGCACAGATCACCATTCTTCTTGCTATAAATTTGGGGTCCTCTCCTGCATTGAGCATCCTTGCAAGATAGTAAACCGCTGCGTCGGGATCAGATCCTCTCATACTTTTTATAAAAGCTGAAATTGTATCGTAGTGGTTGTCGCCGTCCTTATCATATCTCGCAACACGCTTCTGGATGCACTCCTCGGCAACCTCTCTCGTGATATGTATCTTACCGTCTTCACTTCGCTCTGTAGTCAGTATTCCTAGCTCAATAGCATTGAGCGCGTGTCTCGCATCCCCGCCCGCTATGTCAGCCAGAAATTCCTCTGCCTCAGGCTCCAAAACTGCATCAAAAGAGCCCATTCCATTCACAGTGTCTGTCACCGCTCTTTTCATAAGGGTCTTGATATCGTCCTCTGAAAGCGGCTGAAGTTCGAAGATAACGGATCTTGAAATAAGAGCCCCGTTCACCTCGAAGTAAGGATTCTCCGTCGTGGCTCCGATCAGAATAACCGTGCCGTCCTCAACAAACGGAAGAAGGTAGTCCTGCTGTCCCTTGTTGAAGCGGTGTATCTCGTCTATGAAAAGGATGGTTTTTCTTCCAAAACCGCCTAAATTCTCTTTGGCCTTAGCCACAACCTCTTCCATGTCCTTTTTTCCTGACACGGTGGCATTAAGCTGAACAAAATCTGCCTTGGTGGTGTTCGCGATGACCTTTGCAAGAGTCGTCTTGCCTGTTCCGGGCGGTCCGTATAATATTATCGAGCTTATCTTATCCGCCTTGATTGCGCGGTAAAGAAGCTTATCCTTACCGATGATGTGCTGTTGTCCAACTACCTCGTCAAGGGTCTTCGGACGCATCCTGGCTGCAAGCGGAGACTCGCTCTTCATGTTCTTTTCACGTGCATACTCAAATAAATCCATAGTATTAGTATTCTACTATAAATGCTATAATTATTCCAACGTGCGTATAGCATTTTTATAAAGCTTTTATTTTTTATGTATTCAAGGAGGACGCTATGTTATTTGGAGCACTTGAAGCCGGCGGAACCAAGATGGTCTGCGCTGTCGGCAATGAAAACGGGGAGATTCTCGAACAGGTCAAATTCCCCACAGAAACACCTGAGACTACAATGCCTCAGATTTTTGAGTATTTTAAAGGAAAAGATATCAAAGCACTTGGAATTGCGTGCTTTGGTCCAATTGATCTTAAGACGGATTCGCCCACCTATGGAAGCATTACTTCCACACCTAAGAAGGGGTGGTCCGGCTACAATATCGTTAACGCTGCTAAGGAGGCCCTTGGAATCCCGATCGGTTTTGATACTGACGTAAACGGCTCTCTTCTCGGAGAAGTTACCTGGGGCTGCGCCAAAGGACTCTCTGATGCCATCTATCTCACCATCGGAACCGGCGTCGGCGGTGGAGTAATGTCCAACGGAAAACTGCTTCATGGCATGCTTCATCCTGAGGTTGGACACATCCGACTTCCCATTGTGAAGGGTGATCCAGGCAAAAGTGTCTGCCCTTTCCATGACAACTGCTTTGAAGGTCTCGCTGCAGGTCCTTCAATCATGGCTCGCTGGGGCAAGCCTGCTGTAGAACTGTCCGATAAGAGCGAAGTATGGGAGATTGAAAGTGAATATATTGCCACCGCTCTTATGAGCTATGCACTTATCCTTAGCCCCAAGAAGATAATCCTCGGCGGCGGAGTAATGCATCAGGAGCAGCTCTTCCCGCTTGTTCGAAAGAAGTTCGCCGAGCTCATGAACGGCTACATCTTAACTGATGAAATGAATCATCTTGATGATTACATCGTTCCTGCCAGCCTCAACGACGACCAAGGCATCATGGGCGCAATTAAGCTCGCCATTGATGCGTAAGTTATTCCAAAAAAAACAGCCCCTGAGATATGTGTGTTCAACCCCAACCGATTCTTGCGTTCTTTGCAATGAGGTTGGGGCTGAATATACATACCTCAGGGGCGTATTATTTAGAATAATTAGTCCGCCTTTACGGGTGCTGTACGAATGATGAACTGTACTGTGCTGGGTTCATCCTCGTTTGCGCCTGAGAAGGAAGTGTAACTCTGAGAAGCTTCATCAACTGCTCTGAGTCTGTCTTTTACTGAAAGAAGATCCTCATCAACTGTGCCTGTGAGCTTCTGGATACCATCTTCGTCAAACTCAACCATACCGTCTGCAAGCTTTCTTGCGCCGTCGTTAAGTTCTACAGCACCATCCTTGAGTTCGCCTGCTCCGTCTCTGAGCTTGCCTGCTCCATCGTTGAGCTCGCCTACACCGTCATCAAGTTTTACAGTTCCGTCGTAGAGCTTACCTGCTCCGTCATCAAGCTTCTTTGCTCCATCGTCGAGCTTACCCGCACCGTCATCAAGCTTTACAGCACCATCATTAAGCTTGCCTACACCATCATCAAGTTTGCCTACTCCGTCTCTGAGCTTGCCTGCTCCGTCCTTAAGACTTGAAGCACCGTTTGCAAGCTTTGTTCCGCCATCCTTAAGTGACTTACTATTGTCATTAAGCTTCTTAGCGCCATCTGCAAGCTGCTTGGAACCGCCCTTAAGTGAAACAAGTCCCTGTCCAAGAGTTGTTCCGCCTGCATCAAGTTTCTTCATTCCATCGTAGAGACTGTTAGCACCAACTGCCAGCTGTGAAGCACCTGCCTGAATGTCCTTGAGGCCCTGGGTTGTATCTGTACCATAGAGCTTCTGCATAGCTTCCTTTGATGCAACAATTGTTTTATATGTTGCTGCAATGGTTGTAATTGCCTGTGTTCCTGTCTGTGTGGGAGTTTTTACTCCTGTTGCAATCTGAGAAAGAGCGTTTACATATATCTGCTGCTTTTTAGCAGGATCTGATTCTGCCGCTGCAGCTGTAAGTGCCTGCTGTAATGCAGCATAAAGTTGGGCACTGGCCTGCTGCTGTCCCTCGGCAGAAGCAGCTGCTATAGCAACATCTGCACCTGCACGAAGGTTCTGGATATCCTGAGCTGTCATACCTGTTGCGGCACAAATTGCTGCAATTCCGGTTTCATCAGCATATTGTTCAATCTCTCCCTCATAAGCTTCCTGACTCTCTTCGACAGTCTCTGTCCCAAGACTTACAGATTCTTCTCTCTGAGCTTCAGTGTTCTCGGTATTCTGTTCAGCTTCGCTACTCTCAGTGTTTTCAGTAGCCTGCTCTGTCTGTTCAGTACTCTCCTGATTTGAGCTCTCCTCAGGTGTCACCTGAGTATTCTCTGCATTTTCATTCGAGCTGTTTTCTTCAGTAGCTTCCTGATTCTCCTCGGGTGTTTCCTGACTCTTATCCTCTGTATCGGATGCTTTCTCTTTCTTATCACTATCGGAATCATCCTGTGACTGACTCTGATCTGAAGAACTGTTCTGCTGATCATTCAGGGCTTCCTGAAGAGCTTTCTCTGCCGCTTCTGCCCTCTTAGTAGCTTCCTCAGCCTTCTGCTCTGCTTCTTCTGCTCTCTTTTCGGACTCCTCTGCCTTCTGCTCTGCTTCCGCTGTCTTCTTCTCAGCATCCTTTGCCTTCTGTGTTTCAGCCTTTACCTCATCCGCATATGTATCAGCAAGTTTCTCAGTAATCTCCTTTACAAGTTTTGCCACATCTTTATCATCTGCAGGAGAAGCAGCATTTCTTACATTAACGCCTGCCTGCTGGTTTGCAGCAAAAGCTAAAGCATCTCCAAACTCTGCTTCAAAAGCAGACTGCGCTACAGTGAGCACCTCAAGCTGCTGTTTTACTCCATCCGCAGCAGTATTTATACCTGTACTAAGCTGTGCTGCGCCATCTGCAACGCTCTTAGCACCATCTTTGGCAGAAGTGATTCCGCCTGTGAGTGTTGTAGCACCGTCCTTAAGCTGACCGATACCTGTATCAAGGCTTGTAGCACCTGAAGATATCTGACCCACAGCATCTGTATATGTTCCAATTCCTGTGCTAAGTGTCGTTGCACCATCTGCAAGTGATTTACTTCCCTTTGCAAGCTCTCCTGCGCCATCCTTAAGCTGGCCTGTACCGTCCTTAAGTTCGCCGGTTCCGTTTCTGAGTTCACCGGTTCCGTTCTTAAGCTCACCTGTTCCGCTTGCAAGCTGGCTTGTGCCATCCTTAAGCTCACCTGCGCCGTTCTTAAGTTCGCCGGTTCCGTCCTTTAACTCTTTTGTTCCATCTGCAAGCTCCACAGTTCCGTCGTAAAGCTCTGATGTTCCGTCCTCAAACTTCTGTGTTCCGTCTGCAAGCTCACCTGTTCCGTCTCTAAGCTCTGTGGAAGCATCGGAAAGCTTGTCCATATCGCCGTTTAAGTCATCGAGTTTATCTGAATTGTAAATCTTATCAAGTCCGAGGTCTGATACTACGTTTGCGCTTGCCATTGATACTGTCATGGGAAGCTCAAAATCCTGAACGTCTGCAGTGATCTCTACGAAATCGGGGATATCAACCTCATCCTCGTCAATATCGTTCTCTTTTAATTTTTCATCATCAATCTTGAGTGACTCCTTGAGTCCGGGCATTGCAACACCGACTACAACGTAGTTGTTGGCATCGGAGATTACCTTACCGTTTGAAACCTTGACGTTGGCAAACTTCGCGTTATCAAGCATTGTTCCGGAGATCATTGTGAAAGGAACATCGATGTCCTCTGTCTGTCCATCAATCTCAACTTCCTTCTTAAGTGAGTTTGTATAGTCAAAGCGGATTCTTACTCTTCCGCTCTTGCCTGCGATATCCTCGGCCTTCATCTGCTTTCCGTCAAGTTCGTAGGTAACCTTTACGCCGACCGGAACTTCCTGTGTGGGTGTTCCCTGATAGTAGATGTCCTGTCCTTCGGCATCCCAGGTAACAGTTCCGTCGCCGTTGTCCTTGAAGGACTCATCGCCCTTAACATTTACGATGTCCTTCAGGTTTGTTGTATCTGTAAGTGACTTGTCGCCGTTTGCGTTCTTTAACCAGTTGCTTACCACAACTTCATCAACTGTACCATTGGCATCAGTCATAACATATACAGTCTCTTCTTTTCCGCTCTCAGAATTCTCTTTATTTCCGGTAAAAGCTGCTTGTGTCATTGTCTCCACAAGCTCTTCGGCTTCGGGGCTCTCCTCGGTAATGTCCTGAACTTGTACTGTATCTTCTGCTTTTTTACCAAGTCCGCAGCCTGTCATTGTACCGAATGCAAGTGCAAACGCTGTTAAAACTGATGTAGCTTTAAGTAAATTTCTCTTATACATACCAATTCCTCTTTTCCTTTTCTCGTCAGATATATAACCTTTTTCTCTGACTAAGTGTTTGCGAAAACTCTATTTCAAATTGATGTTTTATTACTGTTTCAACCAAGTCCTACCTGATCAAGGACTGCAACGTCTTTATTTTTCTTTCTGTCTGCATCTCTTTTAATGCAATCATGCATACCCCATGTAGTTCTAATGATAAGTCCATCGAATATCATGTACATAGAAGGGAGAACAAAAATAACTACTGCCATACTGATCAGCGCACCTCTTGCCATGAGGAAGCAAAGAGATCCGATCATGTCGACGCTGGATACGAGTCCTACGCCGAAGGTTGCTGCGAAGAAGCTTAGCGCACTTACGATAACCGACTTCATACTTGTTGAAAGTGCGATTCTCGTAGCCTGCTTCTTGCTCTGGCCATCTTTTCTCTCCTTACAATAACGAGTTGTCATAAGGATTGCATAGTCAACAGTTGCACCGAGCTGAATTGTTCCGATAACAACCGATGATATGAAAGGTATTACGGTTCCCGTAAATCCGGGGATACCCATGTTGATGAAAATAGCAAATTCTATAACTGCAACCAGTATAAAAGGAAGAGATATAGATTTCATTACAAATGCAATGATAAGGAATACACAGCCAATAGAAACAATACTGACTGTCTTAAAATCTTTATCGGTAATCGTGATCAAATCCTTAGTACAAGGTGCCTCACCGACGACCATTGCTGTAGGACTGTACTTTTTCACAATTTCGTTTACCTTATCAATCTGAGCGTTAACTTCATCGGATGCTGTTTTATACTGACTTGTAACCATTAGCATCTGATACTCATCACTTGAAAGCTCATCCTTAAGCTCAGTGGGAATCATGTCCCTGGGAAGAAGCGGTCCCATCAGTGATTCAAGTCCGAGTACTCCATCAACTCCATCAACACTCTTAAGTTCATTCACCATGCCCTGCATTGTAGCTGTATCAAGGTTTGCATCCACAAGGATCATGTAGGTTGTATTTGTTTCAAAATTCTTTTCAAGCTCTATCATCGCCTGTCTGCTCGAAAGCTTAACGGGCAGTGTCTCTGACAGATCGTAGTAAACAGCTGCGTGTCTGTATCCCCAGATTGCCGGAGGAAGGAGACACAGGAAAAGCACTCCGAATATGATGGCATGCTTGGATATCCATCTGGGTGTTTTTACAAATTCCTGAATAACCGGTTTATGTTTTGTCTTCTCTATTATTTTATCAAATATCAGAATCATTGCGGGAAGAACTGTTACGCAGGCAACAACGCCGAAGATAACGCCCTTCGCCATGACGATTCCAAGGTCAAGGCCGATTGTGAAGCTCATGAAGCAAAGTGCCACGAAACCTGCGATGGTTGTAATTGATGAACCAAGCACCGACTGGAACGTTGCGGTGATAGCGTTTGCCATTGCTTCCTTTTTATCATCTATACCCTTTTCAAGTTCCTCCTGGTAACTGTGCCACAGGAAAATTGAATAATCCAGTGTAACACCGAGCTGAAGAACCGCACTAAGCGATTTTGTAAGGAATGAAATCTGTCCCAGGAATATGTTTGTTCCCATGTTGAACATGATTGCAATTCCTATACTTATAAGGAAGAAGAAAGGTATAAGGTAGGAATCCATTGTCAGTGAAAGAACAATTACAGCAAGAAGTACTGCCATTCCTACATATATAGGTGTTTCTTTTTCCGTAAGATTCTTGGTATCAAGAACGATTGCCGCCATTCCCGAAAGGAAGCATTTTTCATTGGCTATCTTCCTGATCTCTGTTATGGCCTCCATCGTGCCGTCGCTCGAGGTCGTATCATCAAAGATGATAAACATCAGCTGTGTGTCTCCGGTTCCGAGTGCCTCGGTTACCTTATCCGGAAGCATCTCCTTCGGAATGGAATAGTCCATGAAGGTGTCATACCAGATAACCTTCTTTACATGATTAACTGTCTCAATATTCGCCTTCAACTCGGCTATGTCTTTATCAGCCATACCCTCAACTACGAAAAGCGAATACGCTCCGGTTCCGAACTGATCCATGAGGATGTCCTGACCTTTCATGGTCTCAATCTCCCCGGGCAGATATGAGAGGATATCGTAATTAACTCTCGTGGCTGCCATTCCCGCAAGGCACGGAATCATCAGTGCGATGCTGGCAATCAGTATTATGAATCTGGATTTTACAATTGCCTTAGAAAAAAATTTCATAACCATTTCCTCACAAAAATATTTTATGACCGCTGGTCATTTTTTACACTTTATGTTATACTCCAAAAATGACCGATGGTCAATATTTATTTTTAAGATGTAAAAAGCGAGGAAAACCCGTAGGGTTTTTCGAGCCTTTTCTCAATATATGTGGTAGGATTTATTTATGGGAAAATGGGACGAAAACAAAAAATTGAAATTTGATTCTCTCTTAAACACCTCCTTTGAGTTGTTCACTTCGCAGGGAATCAATCAGACGTCAATTTCCGACATTGTTAAGAAGGCCGGAGTTGCGAAGGGAACCTTTTATCTGTATTTCAAAGACAAATATGATATAAGGAACCGTTTGATTGCGCGTAAATCAAATCAGCTCTTTGGTGTCGCTTACGAAGAACTTCTAAAGGAAGACCTTCATTCGGTTGAGGATAAGATTATTTTCATGATGAAGCATATTCTCATTGAGCTTTCAAATAATCATATGCTCCTATCCCTTATTTATAAGGATCTCAGCTGGGCTCTGTTTAAGGAGGCCATGACCACGAACATTGATGACTCCGAGACTGACTTCCTGAGGATAATCACCGAGATGTTTGAGGAATCCGAGGTGAAATATCGAAATCCCGAGCTCATGATGTTTCTGATAGTCGAGATGGTCAGCTCCGCAGGCTACAGTTCTATTATCTACAAGCAGCCACAGCCACTTGATGAACTGATGCCCGAACTCGAATACGCTGTTCGCGGCATTATTAAAACCTATGAAATAAAGTAAATTGCAAATATCCTTTAATCGAAATAACCCGCGTTGGCAAGACGCGGGTTTTTCAGGTAGGAGATTTCTTATGACTATGTATGTCATTTAGTTAGCTTTTGCTAACACGGTTATATTAGCACAGACTAACATTCATTGCAAGTACTTATTTCCATTTTTTAATTTTGCACAGGTGAATCTGCGCTATCTTGCAGAATTTCTCTGGATGAAACCCTGAAGTGCAACTCATAGTAATATGCCGAAATAAGAATAAGATTCGCAAAAATCCAGGCAGTTATCTCACCATAATAGATTCCGCGACAGCCGACAAAGCCCGTGATCACGCTCTGCAACGCCATTGGAAGTCCGACAACTATAAGCCTTCTCACCACATCGCTGCTAATATACTCATTGTTGTCACGGGCAATATCATCATCGGCTTTCTTTTCATGCAGCATCCCGTAGACGTTATATCCGCAAACAATCATCACTAGAGCTTCTGAAAGAATAGTACCAAGGGCCGCACCTGCAAAAATCACGCTTACATAAGTCTTTGCATAATCGAACGCCTCTGTCTTGGTTCATACCGTTCCCTCTAATTACTTTTTTATTTCATAGGAATTACCTATACAATAAATAGCTTTGGTATCCATAAATTGCATGGATACCAAAGTCTATGATCACTTATCTTCCCAGGTTGCCAAAAAAGGCATCTCCCGAGTCACCATGTTTATTGCCGCCCCGGCCGTCTCCTCCAAAGTCGTCGTCTGAGCCGTATTCTTCATCCGGATAATCATCGTCTTCGTCGTCCTCATCCGGATAGTTATCTTCGGAATCATCCTCGAAGTCTTCCTCATCCTCATCATAGTCTTCGTCGGATTCATCTTCCTCATCGTACTCGTCTTCGTCGTCCTCGTCATCATCGTCTTCTTCGAAATCGTACTCATCATCTTCGGCTTCCTCAAAGTCGCCGTCGTACTCCATGTCGTAGTACCCCTCTTCTTCAAGACGTTCTCTGACATCGCGGTCGAAATCAAGCTCGTAATCATTCGGATTAAGTCCAGCATCCTCAAGCATCTCTCGGCGCTCATCTTCTTCCGCGCGAAGGAATTCCTCAAAATCCAGTCCCGCATTGCAGACAGCTTCTACGAGTTCAGCGTCCACGTATACTGTGAAGTCCGCATCATTGCCGTCGAAGTCGTCATCCACATAGGGGAGATTTTCAGGAAAAAGAGAAAACATTTTTCCGTTTTCATCAAAGTCTAAAGGGCCGAAGCCTTTACCAAGGTTTACGTTCATATAACCCTCATCCGTCAGCTAAAGCTGACACCTTCCCCCTTAGGGGGAAGGCATAATATCTTAGTCTCGTTCAACTATAGCCGCAGCTCCCATTCCGCCGCCTACGCAAAGAGTAGCGAGTCCCTTCTTGGCGTCGCGTCTCTGCATCTCATAGAGAAGTGTTACAAGAATACGGCAGCCTGAGCATCCTACCGGGTGTCCAAGGGCGATAGCGCCGCCGTTTACATTGAGCTTGTTAAGGTCAAAACCGAGATCCTTACCAACTGCAACTGACTGAGCAGCGAATGCCTCGTTAGCCTCGATAAGATCAAAGTCAGAAATCTGATAGCCAGCCTTAGCCATTGTCTTCTTGGTTGCAGCAACAGGACCGATACCCATGATGCGGGGCTCAACGCCTGCAAGCTCACCGGCAATCCATGTAGCCATGGGCTTGATGCCAAGCTCCTTAGCCTTCTCTTCACTCATAACTACGATAGCTGCTGCGCCGTCGTTGATACCTGAAGAGTTAGCTGCTGTTACCATTCCATCAGGTTTGAAAGCGGGACGGAGCTTAGAGATGCTCTCCTTTGTTACACCTGCTCTGGGGCCTTCATCCTTAGCAAACATAACAGTTTCCTTCTTAACCTTTACAGGAACGGGAACGATCTCCTCATCAAATACGCCATTAGCCTGTGCCTTCTCGCACTTCTGCTGAGAATTTGCAGCAAACTCGTCGAGCTCTTCTCTTGTAAGTCCCCACTGCTCACAGATATTCTCAGCTGTGATACCCATGTGGAAGCCTCCGAACGCATCTGTAAGTGCATCCTTGATCATTGTATCGATGAGCTCACCGTTGTTCATACGGTAACCAAATCTTGCATTCTGAAGTGCATAAGGTGCACGAGACATACTCTCTGTACCACCTGCTACGATAATATCTGCATCTCCCATAGAGATAAGCTTTGCTGCAAGGTTTACACAGTGAAGACCTGATCCGCAAAGTACGTTAATTGTAGTTGCAGGAACCTCAACCGGTATTCCTGCATTAACTGCTGCCTGACGTGCTACGTTCTGGCCTGTACCTGCCTGAATTACGCAGCCCATATATACTTCATCTACCTGCTCAGGCTTTACACCTGAACGCTTCAATGCTTCCTTAATTACGATTGTTCCAAGATCCGGAGCCGGGATGTCCTTAAGAGCACCCCCCATAACACCTATTGCTGTTCTACAAGCTCCTGCTAAAACTACTTTTCGTGCCATGCCTTTCTTTTCCTCCTTATAATGAAAATTGTTTTATTTTTTCCGGAATTCGTGATGATAATTCCGGATGAATTACAAAACGAAATACAATAATATTATATCAAAAGCTCCATGATTAGTAAAAATCCGGGAAACCCAAAAGCTTCCCGGATTCTGAATGATTATTTTATTTTTACACTCTTTGCGTCTGACCAGTCTGAATAGTATTTGACATTATTATGCTCGATATAAGTTCTGACTCTGAAGTAATATTTCTTATGTCTCTTAAGCTTGTTTATTTTTATCTTCCTTTTATTATTTCCCGCAATTTGTGTCTTTGCAATTTCGAAAGATTTTGTTTTTACATTCTTCGAAAAATTCTTGTTAGTCGAGAACTGGATTTCGTAACCGTTAACGCCTGTAACGTCCTTAATGGTTATCTCTGCCTTTTTCTTACCGGGAGATTTTACCTTGGTTACTTTTCCGTTTTCAATTTTGGCATTGTTTAATGAGAAGGTATATTTTACCTGATTACCCTCAATTTTTAAGTAATATGTACCCGGTGCTAAATAAATATCGCTGGATGCCGGTGATCCTGAACACGCTTTTCCCAAATGTTGTTTCTCAAACAGGTCTTGATTATATAAAGTTGCGTCCGCATAATTGTATCCGGAAACGACCTCGCTTTCAGCCACAGCCGTATAATGATACTTACCTTCCTGGGTGATGTTCACCTTATACCAATCCTCTGCATCAGTGGCTGTAAAAGAATCCGTCACAGAAGTGTTCAGAGTATATTCCTTTGGATTGTCGTAGCTATCCTTCCCATTTTCTGATACTCCATAGCTCTCAAATACTGTCTTTAATCTATAGCTCTGTTTTTGGCTTCTATTACGGGGACTTTCACTTGATACTCTGATGTAATATGTGCCTGCTGAAAGAGCCTTGGAATCCGTTCCTGTCCATGCTGAATCATCTACATTCATCTGACCTGTAGTCATTACTCTATATGACGTATCAGAGCTATTAAAAACATCTAAACCTATATGGCTTGTGTTTTTTAACATAAGACCAATCTTGAATATACCATCTGATGGTAATGTAACTTTATAGAAATCCTGGCTGGCAACACCTATTTCATTCCATCCGGTCCACTCCATATTTGCCGGTAATTCTACAGTTGTATCAAAAGTGCTTCCGCCCGCAGCTTCGGCAACAATTATATTCCCCGTATTAAACGCACTGATTGGACTAACTGCCACAGTTAATGCTAACAGCACTCCCCCAATATTTTTTAGTAATTTTTCTTTTTTCATCCTCTTTTCCCTCTTTTCTTCGAAATGTCATACAACTTTACAAGTATACCACAAAATATGAAAAAAATCCGAGAACCTTAAAGCTTCCCGGATTTTGAATGTTTATTACATTTATTTTATTTTTGTATTCTTTACGTTTGACCAGTCTGAGTAAAATCTTGACTTGTTTGATTCTACATAGCCTCTGATTCTAAAATAGTATTTCTTATGTCTCTTAAGCTTGCCAATGGTGATTTTTCTGTAACCGTTTCCAATGCTCTCAGCCTTATCATTCTCAAAAGATTTTGATTTTACATTTTTTTTGAAATTCTTGTCAGTTGAGTACTGAATCTGATAGCCATTAGCATCTTTTGCTTCCTTGAAGGTAACCTCTACCTTTTTCTTCTTGGGTGACTTTACTTTTGTTATTTTACTCTTTTTGATTGTAGAACCCTTTACAGAAAAAGAATATTTTGTGTTTTTGCCTTCAAGCTTTATGTAATACACTCCGGGAGTAAGATAAGCATCTCCTGTTTTAATCTCCTGAGTATATCCTCCATTTCTTTCAAGCGAAAGCTTTTCTTCTGTCAAATCAGAATTCATTATTTTAGCATTACAGGTTATTGATCCACCTTCAAAACCATAACTGGTAATGCTAAAAATATACTTTCCTTCTTTATCTACATTAAATCTGTACCAATCCATGTTCTCTGTCCAAGTAAATGCATCTGTAGCTACAGTATTGATTGTATATTCCTTAGGATTATCATAGCTATCTTCGACACTTTCAGATGTTCCGTAACTATTAAAACTGGTCTTTATCTTATAGTTCTGATAACCATTACCCTTATCTTTATTTCTGACACCCTTTCCAGTAACTTCAATGTAGTAAGTTCCCGCTGACAAAACACGTTTATCGGATTCTGTAACAGGAGCATCTTCTTCTGTCCCGAAAATAGTTTGTACATGACACAAGATATCAGTGTTCTTCTCTTTACGAAGAAATGCGTTCACGCCATAACAATTCTTAAATGCAGCACTTAATGTAAGCTCCCCATCTTCAGCCAAAACCACTTTGTAGAAGTGTGTTCCTCCATCAACAAGTGGTGTCCATGCTGTCCATTCTGAATTAGGCGTTAGCACAGTTGCCGTATCCTGTGTCTCACCTGCTGCCTTAACTGTAAGCTTTGTCTCAGGAGCAAATGTGCTAAAAGATGCAACTGACATAAACATTGCAAGAAGCAGAGCTCCTGTCCTTTTTAATAATCCATTTTTCTTCATCTTCGTTTCCCTCTTTTCCTTATCTTATTTTTGTTGTTCTATCTATAAGTACCGGCGGGTTTTGATTTGGTTTTATATTTTTGAAAAATTTTTAAAAAAATTTTTTTTGCACGAAAAAAGTGGCTGTAGACTAAACTACAACTGCCTCCTTTAACTCTGCTTAATTTATTTTGCGCTTTCAATTACAGACTTAATCACACCGGCTGAGGTGTCTGAATAAAACGTGAGTAATGTAGCATCCGTTGGTTGATACAGGGTTTTAATATCCGAATCACCATTTGGATAGTCTATCCATTCAACTTCGCCTTCATATATCTGATTTGTGGTATTACTTTTACCATCATAATCATATACGAATTCATATCCCATGTGCACCGAAGATCCGTAGAAGCCATCATGTGAATTCTTTCCCCAGTAATCACCAACATGAGCTCCCAGAGTTTCTCCCATTTTAATCCAATCGGATTTAGCATCCACCCAGGTGTAAATGTTCATCATGTAATCAGCCTCACAGGTTCCCTGCTGGACTATAAACTCCGGAATACCATCAGCCGTAACATCATACACAAAGTAAAGTGGATAATAGCTATCAATTATTCCTTCCGCCTGCTTTTGCTTTATAAGCTCAGCTGCCTTTTTCGCCATAAGCTCCGAATTCATTGATACTTTCGAACTGCTTACTTTCCATTTCGAATAGTCAAAAGTGCTGCAATCCTTAATGATAAGGCCACCGAAAATATCCGGATTTCCACCCTTTACAGCTGTTGCGGTGAAGGGAAACAAACTGGGTGCTGCCCCGGGTTCATCATCCAATGATTTCCAACTGTACTGTCCGGTCAACGTATATGTTCCGTCGCCATTATTTTTTATATCAAGTCCTTCATAGGCATAATAGTCCATTGCCAATTCGCCTTCTCCGAGCAGATTGTCAGAGTCGACAGTGACGCCATTATCATCAAAATCGTAATCAACGGGTATTTCTATACCAAGGGCATTATAGAAATCCTTTACAAAAGGAACGTCCAGTTTATCATCCTTTTTCCAAGGGAAGGCCTTTTTTCCTTCAGGGTTATTCCATAATGTATATACAGCATACAATCTTGCACAAAATACAAAGTTCCCTGCGTCCAGCCAATCCTGTGAATAAAAGCCGATGGCATCAACAATCTGAATTTTCTCATCTTCTGTAAGGGTTACATCATCAGATGTATTATCCGGGCTTTCATCATTATTTCCATCATTGTTTTCTCCACTTCCTGATGGTATTGTGCCATCTTGATTCTGAGAATCATTGGATTGTCCTTCAGAATCCCCCTGATTAACCGCTTCCGCTAACCCATCCAGATCCTCATCACTCGCATCTGCTGATTTCTCTGTTTTTGCAGCGTTCTGCTCTACAACATAATAAGTTGCTCCGGCACCTGCGCCAGCTCCGACCAGAATTGCTCCGGCGATTATCAGAGCTTTCACGCCCATTGATATTCCGGCACCTGTAGCAGCACCTGCTGTACCTGCGACCGCAGCTCCTGCTGTTCCGGCTGCTGCTCCCGAAGAAGCTTCCACACCGGCATTAACTCCTGCAACTGATCCGGTTGCTGCCGCTTTTGCAAAACCTGCAGCAGCCATATTTGCTGACATTCCTGCTCCTGCGTTTCCAAGTGCGATAGCTCCGGGTGTAAGTCCGACCTGCGCACAGCTTCCCGCATAGATGCCCTCTGCAGCCTTTGCGGAGAGCTTCGTATTCTCTGACATAAGCCTGATAGCATAGTACAAAGTAGGAAGTGCAACAACGTGAAGTCTGATACCGTCTCGCTTTTCTGTTCCCTCAACCTTATCCTTGAGGAATTTGCGCGCATAGTTCAGGCGGCTCTTAACCGTTCCCTCCGAGCAATCCTGCATCTGCGCAATTTCTCCGACTGAAAAACCATCAAAATAATAAGCGATAACCGCAGCTTTCTGAACCTCCGGAAGCTCATCGATGAACTCCTGAATTATCCTGCTTGTTTCCTTCTGATCTGCCGACAGCTCAGGCAGTGACGTGAGGTCATTACTCTCAAGTGTCTCGAAGATATCATTTCCTTCCTCATCGCCATTTAGAAGCACATCTTTTTTCTTGCGAAAGATTTTCATTCCCTGATTATGGCAGATTCCGTCCAACCATCCGAAAAGAGACTCCGCATTCTGCAGGCTCTTTATGTTTTTGTAGGCCTCAATATAAACAATCTGCGTCAGATCCTGCGCATCAGCCTCATCCTTCATGTATGCCTTTGCACGGAAATAAACGTGATTGTAGGTTGTTGAATATACCGCATTGAAGCCCTCTTCTTTTCCCGCCGCCATATCCTCAATGGCTCTTATAAGCTTTTCATCCATTCTACACATCTCCATATTTATTATCTTATAGTTGTCGAAACCGCTCTCCTCCTTTCCCTGGTTCTACTTATTAGTACCCTTGAAAAGTCGTTTGGTTTTACATCTATAAAAAAATTCTAATATTGTTTATGATAAGCAGAGGGTGCCCTATTTTGTTGTCATTTCTTTAATTTTACCCCTACTTTTTTGCTCCACTTGGAATAAACTTTCTGCCTTCCAACATTTTTATAAGTACGTATGCGCACATAGAATTTCTTACCATATTTTATGTGCTTAAATTTCTTGGCCGTGGCATTCGGTTTATCTATAAAAATCGAACCCACCTTGTTTCTGAATTTCTTGTTAGTGCTGAACTGAATTTCATAGCCATCGATTCCGGATTTCACTTTTTTCCATTTGAGCTTTAGTGCCGATTTTCCGGTGATGACATCGTTTAGCTTTGTCTTTTTCATATAGGGATCGACAGGTACCGTCCCCTTGGGCTCTGTTCCCGTATAAAGTCCGGGTTCAAGCTGTCCGTTTTCGAAAAGAGCATTAAGCGTAGAGGTTTTGTATTTCGAATAAACGTCGTTAGGAACAGTGTGTCCCCACTGGATTCTCTTATAAGTCTGCGTCGTAAGTCCGCGTGATGAGTAGAGCTGGGTTACAGTCTGCGAACCCGATGCATTCTTGGTATCAATTCCGCTGGTTGCCGTGAATTTGCCTGCAGCAGCTTCATCAGTCCAGAATTCAAAGCCGCATGCATAGAAGAGGTAATCCGACTTATCAATCGATGCCGTTTTTCCCCAAAAGTGCAGCACGCAGTTCTTCATCTCATCCGCAGTAAGGTCTACCTTCGCATAGCTGTCAGTATAGGTTATGCTGTTACATTTTTTAGACTTGGAATTTTTCCACGGAAGAGTATAAACTCGAATTCCACTGGGATATGGCTGTGAGTCGATGACAATCCATTTTCTTTTTGAAAGCGAATATGCAAAGAGTTTTATTTTACCCAGATAAACCGTGAACTTCTCAGGAAGTGTCTCCCCGCTTGTCAGATAAACCGCCCCCATTGAGAGCACTCTCTTTGATTCAGGGGATGAAGTATCACTAAGAATGTGTCCGTAATATCTATTCGCCTTGATCATGAAATCACTCATCGATTCGGAGCGAAGCGTCATGGAATCATAAACTGGATCGGAGCCCTCTGCGTAAGACGTGATTGGCGCCATCAATAAAATCATGGCCGCCATCAATATTGAAAGTGAACGAGTAATAATACTTTTAGCAAAACTTTTTTTCAAACCCAAATTCCTCCTAATCTTATGTTCCCCTGCACATTGCTCTATTTTATCACATTTTCCCTAAAAAAATCCCGCCTCAAGCTTTTGAGGCGGGGTGATTATTAAAGTTTCCAGATGTCTCTGTTATACTCTTCAATTGTTCTGTCTGATGAGAAGAAGCCGGCCTTTGCAATGTTGGTAAGCATCATTCTCTTCCACTTATCACGGTTCTCGTAGTCTGCGAAAATCAAATCCTTTTCACGGATATAATCCTCGAGATCGATAAGAGTCATGAACCAGTCCTTCTTAAGGAGCTCATCCTGGAGACGCTTCAAGTTCTCCTTGTGGCCCACTGCAAGGCACTGCTTGGATGTGATGAAATCAACTGCTTCCTTGATGACCTTGCTCTTCTTGTAGTAATCCTTTGAAACGTAGTCTGCCTTCTTGTAATGAGTGATAACTTCATCCGCGCTTATACCGAAGATGTAAATGTTATCATCACCTACGAGATTGTGAATCTCTACGTTTGCACCGTCATCGGTTCCAAGAGTAACTGCACCGTTAAGCATGAACTTCATGTTACCTGTTCCTGAAGCTTCCTTACTTGCAAGTGAGATCTGCTCGGATACATCACAAGCGGGGATAAGCTTCTCAGCATAGCTTACGTTATAGTTCTCTACCATAACAACCTTCATGTAATCCTTTACATCGGGATCATTGTTAACGATCTCCTGAAGGCAGAGAAGCAGGTGAATAATATCCTGCGCAATTACATAAGCGGGAGCAGCCTTCGCACCAAAAATGAATGTGATGGGACGCGCGGGCTTCTTGCCGCCCTTGATCTCCAGATACTTGTGGATGATGTAAAGGGCATTCATCTGCTGACGCTTGTACTCATGAAGTCTCTTAACCTGAATGTCGAAGATGGAGTTAGGATCAACCTCAACATTCTCCTTCTTCTTAAGGTAATCAGCGAGCTCTTCCTTCTTCTGATGCTTGATGGCATCAAGCTTATCCAGAGTCTCCTGATCGTCGATGAACTTAAGGAGATCCTCAAGCTTATCAGCATCCTTCTTGAATCCGTCACCGATCTTATCAGAGATGAACTCAGTAAGAGGATGGTTACAGGACATAAGCCATCTTCTGAAGGTTACGCCGTTTGTCTTGTTATTGAACTTCTCAGGATATAGCTTGTAAAAATCATTAAGCTCTGAGTTTTTCAGAATCTCAGTGTGGATGGCAGCAACACCATTTACGGAGAAACCGTAGTGGATGTCAATAAATGCCATGTGTACCTTCTTATCCTTGTCAATGATCTGAACTGCAGGATCCTTAACCTTAGCGCGGATTCTCTTATCAAGCTCCTTTATATAAGGAACGAGCTGCGGAACAGCCTTCTCAATATACTTAAGAGGCCATGTCTCAAGTGCCTCTGCGAGGATTGTATGGTTTGTATAAGCGCAGGTCTTAGATACAACATCGATGGCATCATCCATTGAAAATGCCTTATCCTCAACAAGAATTCTGATGAGTTCGGGAATAATCATTGTGGGGTGCGTATCGTTGATCTGGATAACTGCATGCTTATTGAGCTCGCGAAGGTCATACTGATGCTCCTTCTGCTCCTTCAGGATGAGCTGAGCTGCATTACTTACAAGGAAGTACTCCTGATAAATTCTAAGGAGGTTGCCCGCCTCATCGGAATCATCGGGATAGAGGAAAAGTGTAAGATTCTTCTCGATCTCTTCCTTATCAAAAGTGATGCCTTTCTTTACAAGGCTCTCGTCAACTGTCTCAACATCGAATAATCTGAGCTTGTTAACGCCTGTGTCATAGCCGACAACATTCATGTTATAAAGTCTTGAAACGACTTTCTTTTTACCAAAAGCTACCTCAAAGGTGGTGTCTGTCTTCTCAAGCCAGGATTCCTTCTCAATCCACGCATCCTTCTCTGCAGTCTGAAGATTGTCCTTGAACACCTGCTTAAAGAGACCATAGTGGTAATTAAGGCCGATACCCTCTCCTGAAAGTCCAAGAGTTGCAATGGAATCAAGGAAACATGCTGCAAGTCTTCCGAGACCGCCGTTACCAAGTGAAGGCTCGGGCTCGCACTCCTCGATGGCTGCAAGGCTCTTGTCGTTCTTTTCAAGAATCTCGCTTACCTTATCATAGATTCTGAGGTTGATAAGGTTATTTGAAAGGAGCTTTCCGATAAGGAACTCCATTGAAATATAATATATCTTCTTCTCGCCGCCTGTAATCTGCGCTACATCCATAAGACGATTTGAGTACTCAAGAAGAACAACATAGGTCTCCTTATCGCTCAAATCTTTAAGGCTCTTGCCGAACTTCTCGTTCGCAATGCCGCTAAGTGACTCCTCCATATTGGTTACTAAAACGTCCTGCTGTAAATTACTGTGCTGACTCATAATTCCTCCTTTCGCCTTTTTGGAGAAAACGTTTTCTCCAAAACTGAATATATCATATCATGCGAAAACGTTTTCCGCAATATTAATTTTTTCGAAATTTTTTTTGACTGTTGTATTCTTTGAATAACAGAACCTATTGCAGACTCGGAATCAATGATTCCTCGTTGTAGGGCTACCGCCCTATGAAGAAAATAAAAATGATCAAGCTTTGTGCAAGCACAGCCTGATCATTTTTATATTCTTCGCACTGCAATAGGTTTAACAGATGATGTCTTCATATTTAAGTCTAACTAATGTATGAGGTAGGCGGACCTTCCTGCCGGCGGAGCCGTTGAGGAGGCGGTTCAATTCGCAGACTGCCTCGGCTGAAACATTGTTGAAATTCTGCTTAACCGTATTCATCTGCTTACCAACGTACCCCATCAGAATGATACCGTCGAAACCGCAGACCGGTCTGAAAATATCCATATCGATAAGGGCTTTCATCGCACCAATTGCCATTAAGTCGGAACCGCAGACAACCACATCCCTGTTCTTTGCATACTTAAGAGTAAGATTTCGCGCCTTTAATTCGGAGAAGTCGCCATTGCGGATGAAAAGCTTAAGCTTCTTCTTTTTCGCAAGATCCTCCATTGCTCTTATCTTCTCGTCAGTAACGAAACTGTCTCTCATACCGGCTATGTAGAGAATCTTCTTACACTTATTCTCGCGTATAGTCTTCTCAGCTACATCATACTGAGCCTGATAATGATCAACGCCCACAACTGATGTGTTTTCATTTATATTGGCGCCGTCCACCACAACTATCTTGAATTTCTGTGAATCAACCAGCTGATGAAGAACCTTATCATCGTTGTTCATTCCGAAAATGACTATTCCGCTGATACTCTGAGACGCAAAGTATCTGATCATCTCCTCTAAATTCATCTCAGCAATAACAGAATAGAACACAGTTATGACATCGAGCTTTTTCTCCTGAGCCATGGCGAGAGCACCTGAGATATACTGCATATCTATCTCATCTATCGCCTGCGTCTTCATATTTAACTTCAAAAGAAGCGCTATCCTTCCCGATCTCTTCGAGGACAGCGCAGCCGCAACCTGGTTAGGGACGAAGTTTAAATGGTCAACTGCCTCCATAACCTTCTTCTGAGTTGATTCACTTATGTTCGGATAATGATTTAAAACCTTAGAAACTGTTGAAATGGCAACTCCCGCTTCTCTTGCCACATCCTTAATGGATACCATGTATCATGCTTCCTTCTGCGCTGCAACCTGATTCATATAGTATGTATACAGCGTCTTATAAGTATCTGAATTATAATGAAGGCCATCACCTGATGAAAATCCCTTATTCTGGAGATATGAATACCCATCGAGCCATCCAATTCTGCTATCAAGCCCGCTTTTCATCTCACTGTTGAATTCTTCGATATCTGAATTGGTGATAGTGGGATAATCACTTACAGGAGTAACCGCCGCGTAGTAAACAGTGGCGCCTGCAGCTATCCATGAATCTACCTTCTTATTTATAAGTTTAATATATTTTTCGGCGTTGTAAAGGTCATTTACGCCATAGTTGATGATAATTGTGCTTCCGCTTCCTGCCTCAGCATCGATCTTCGGAACCGCTTCATTAGAGAAAAATGAGAAGCCCTCACCCACCTTGGCAATCCATTCGTAGTCATCCTTATCAACGGCCTGACTCATCTGAACTGTTCTGGAATCGCCGGCAAAAATGTACTCGGTACCCGGCTCCTCTTCCTGAAGATAATCCATCTTGATATATCCGACTTCATCATCATGCTTTACCTGATACCATCCGTTATCGGTCTCTCCGAGAACTTCTACCTTTGAATCTCTGGAAATTGTATCCAGTCTGTCAAACATAATGCCCGCACCTGTTCTGATGTTGACACGATCATTTGAATAGTAATTCTTTACATTTTCATAAACGGTTATCGCATAGTCGGTTACCATATAGTCGATATCCGATGCGTCTGTCTCCTCAGATTCTGCCTCTACAGTTTCTTCCTTTATAGTATCTGCCTTTGGAGTTTCTGTCTCCTCAATCTCTTTTCCTGTAATACCTTCCTTCACAATAGTCTGGGTATCGGCTGCCTTGGCATTGAGAGCGGTGAATATTCCCACGGTCAGGGAACTGCTATCTGCAGCGCTTGCCGTATTATCGGCCGGCACGTGGATAGTCTCCTGTTTAGTTTCGATAGCACCCTTCTCATCAATGGCCTTCGCACCAAATTGAACAAGAAGTACTATTATAAGAAGTATGGAAGCGGCAAACACGATTCGTGCTGCCGGGATAAATTTCCTGACGTTTTTGTTCCTGTTACCTGTTCTTTTCATAAAAATACTGTTAAACTCCTTGAAATTCCTATGAGAAACAAGTTTAAAGGTTGCAAAATGTGCTTAAATACAGACATAGGGAGCGATACTGCTCCCCATAGTTCGAGATATTACTCCAATTTTACACATTCGTCAAGTTTTTGTAATATTTTTCTTTAGCTTTTCTTTTTCTCTTCTTCCTCTTTTTTCCCGAAAATACGCGTGACAATCAGCCCTATCACGCAGAAAATGCCCCAAATAAGCCATCCTATGGCACCTCCTGCTGTATTAGTCACAACATCGTCCAACTCTGCGATTCCAAGCCCTTTTACAAACTGAATCAGCTCGATAAAAACAGAGAGAACAGCGCAGGTGAATACACACACAAAAGGATTCCTTAACCTCCTAAAAGCACTCGGCAACAGTATTCCCATCGGAATGAACATGATGATATTTTCAATAAACATCGCTCTCTTTAAAGTCGTCGTGCCCCAGGAGGACCACAGTTCCAGATTTACACCCTCATATTGCCCGGGTTCTCTGCTCATGAATACTATGAAAAGAGTTGCCGTTAAATAAATCAGCAGAGCGAAAACCGCAACTGCATGTCCGGTGGTAAGCTTTCTCTCTTTTCCCAAAAGCTTACATATTACAACGTACAACAAATAGACCGCCCCGTACATCAGGGCGATCCCTATGCCTATATTCATATATTTAGTTACACTCACCAAATCCGATAGTACCTGTTTGATGAGTGTACCGTAATTACTAATTAATTCGCTTATCATTGCTTGCTAACTGCTTCCCTTGCATAGACAACACATTGAACTATGTTGGAGCGCTCCTCTCTTGTGAGAATATAGCTTACTCCGAAGCTTCTTACTGCGCCGGTATAAAAATCCGTGATGGAATCCTTTCCTACAGCGATCGCATTACCCCTGCGATCAAGCGCAACAACCGTAACCGGAATATAATCAACATTTCTGTCGGAGAGATTGGTAACATCTGCAGACAGAGTGAAATAGCCGCTTGTATTACTTCCATACATTATATTACTTATATCGAAGTCGCTGCGAGGATCATTCGCGCACTTTTCAACATCAAGGTTGGGCATTATAAAGTACTCATGCACTCTGTAAAGTGAGAGTCCGGGATAACTTGGCTTTTGTTCTTCTTTGGATGAGCTCTCAGCTGCTGAAGAAGCTGGACCGTCCTCTGAAATAGCTGCATCGCCGGAGGTAACTTCCTCTGTACCCTCCGGTGCTCCTTCAGCAGGTGCCTGTCCCTCAGGCGGTATCTCTTCGCCATTCTCATCAGCGGGAAGAAGCTCTGTGCCGCCACTACTCTGATCAGCTTCATCGACAGTAGTTCCTCCGGCAGAATCTGCGGCTGCCATGAGCTTATCTGCGCTTACTGCTATCTTTTCAACATCCTTTATTGAAGAAGAGGTCAGTCCCTCCTCCTTAAGAGCTTTTTCAAGCTCATCTATATCTATAGCGTTAAAATCCTCACCGTTTACATTTGCGGGAGCACTGTTGGCCTCTGAAGGATCAGGTGAATCTCCGGAAAGATCTCCCTCTTCAATGGTTACGCTGTCCTCTCTCGTTTTTATCTGACCGTAAGGAACGTAGAAATAGCCCTTCTCACCCGGTGCGATGACATCAGGAACTGCTCTGACATAATCATAGGAATCCACAACCTCAAGGTTTCTGTCCTCTATATCAAACACCGATTCCGAGCCGAGATAGAGATTACTCTTACCAATATTCTCAATAGTAACTACTGCGTGAAAACCGGAATAAAGACCATCATCCTCATAGACAAAGGTAGTTCCGGTGATTCGATAATCGATGTTCTCAGAAGCATCAGCGCCTGTGGAAACTGAATCGCCACTTCCACCATAGCCGCTCTCACTCTCGCCGTACTTAAAAATCCAGTTTCCGTCACTGTCATAGTAGGCCGAATTATCCAAGGCCTCCTCCTGTGAGGGCGCCTCATTAACCTGCTGGGCGGGAAGAGGGTTGTTCTTTCTATACATATAATATGCGCCGAAAATAAATCCCCCAAGCAGCGTCACTATTAATGCAAATGTAGTAAAAGCATATTTCATAATGTTCCCCTCAAAAAATATTCTTCCGATTTTATTGTAATAAACATCCGAGGCTGTTTCAATCTTTTAATGCCAGAATGATTCTCGACAGATGAGAGGATATCCTATGAGACATCTAAAGTATTTAATCCTTGGCGGAGGTTCCTACGCCCTCATACGCATGAAACAGAACTACTGCTGTGGGACTGGGAATAATTCTGTAATGTGCGCTCTCGCTACCTGACGGACCCGATTTTGCTGAAATCTCTCTGATCACAGTGCGTCCTCTGCCGCTATTATTATCGGATGAATTATCTGCAGAGGCCTGATCTGCCGGAGGTGCCTCCTTTGCTATCTGCTCCTCACTTACAGGCTCCGGAATTATAACAACATCACCCTCTGTGGTATAGAGTATTTTTCCTTCCTCATGCTCTCTGAAAAAGTCCATCTGTATAGCTTTTTTAGAGTCATCCTTTGCCTTTGCCGATGTATTTACAGCTGTGCTCTGATCCTTTTTGATTCTAGACTCTACGACATCACTTGTGAGACTCCTGAAATCAAGTCCGCTCTGCTGAAATACCTTGTTTGCAAGACTCTTATCATTTAAGAGTTCCTCAAGCACGAATCCCCTTATAGCATCAGGATTCACATCCTCTGTGACAATTTTGCAGTCACCCTCACCTTTTCCCGAAAGATAAAAATCCGCTGCCTGCCCGGCAAGGAGGATCACTGTCTTGCTCTCCCCTGACTTAAGGCTTGTGATCTTACAATGGAGACTACCCTCAAGAAGAGACACCCTGGTATGCTTCGAATCCAGAATCTCCACTTGTGCGCAGGTTCCACGAACAGACATAACCATATTTGAAGTACGAATATTGAAAATCTCATTTTCCGAAAGCGCTGATGTCACATTGAAAAAAAGATTACCGGCGTCCAGCAGAACCTCTGCCTTGCCTTCCTTCTTTCTTACTTCCGCCTTAGATAAGCTGTCCAATTTAATGTACTTTGTGCTGTCGATTTTCACAGTCGCAAAGCTTTTTGAAGATGTTGTAACCATGCTGCCGTTATCAAGTCGCATCTTGGTTGTGGCTTTTGTCTTTTTGCCCCTGCTGTCTGTAATGGTTATTGTTCCCTTACCGGAGGTAAGTCTTATTGCATTCTCAGTCTCGGACTTCACTTCAGCAGCTATAGCATCTCCTGAAAAGCTTATAATCAAAAAAAGAGCAACCGCAATCGCGAGCAATTTCTTGCCCGCCTGAGCTGCTCTATAAATCGTATAATCGTATTCTCCCCTCATAGCGCCACCTTTCTCATAGGCCTATATGAAAATAATACGATATTTTGATAAGAATTGAAATAAAATAAGTGTAATATTTTTATGAATTAGTACACCTTTATCTGGCAGGATCTCATTGTCTCGAGAGCCGCATCATGCTTATCCGGAGTTACTCCGGCGCAGCAGGATGAATCCACACTTATCGGTACTTCCGGCATAAAAGCTTTGAGCATGAGCGCATTTGAAACCACGCATATATCAGTACATAAACCGATAAGTTCAATCTCGATATCTTCCTTCGCTGCAATGTCCTTTATCATCTCTGCAAGCTTCGTGCTTCCAAAGGTCGGCTTATCCACAATTGTTGCGCCTTCTGAGAGTGCCTTTATATTCTCATCAATTTCCCACCCGGGAGTTCCTTCTATGCAGTGCTCCACCGGAAGATTCGCCCCCTCCTGAGTCTGCATGTAGTCAGTCTGATGAGTATCCCTTGTGAAAATCACATCATTTTTGTCATAGCTTTTAATTTTCTCTACAACCTTCGGAACAATGCTTACCGCTTCCTTTGTTCCGAGCGCCCCATCAACAAAGTCCTTCTGCATGTCTACAACTACAAGTATTTTTCTCATTTTTCATACACCTTCCATAGAATTCAGTAGATATCAACTCTATGATTATAGCAGATTTTACTTTTTTAATTCCATGAAAAGCATAAAACTCTAGATTTGCATAAGCCTCGATCTTATCGCTCCGACAGTTCTTCCATGTCTTCTTGCTATTTCATCAAGGCCCATTCCCATCGCCCACTCGTCCTGAACCTTTCTGTCCTCCTCATCGTTCCATCCGGAATATGCACGTGCAACTATCTTTCTGCTTTCATACAGATCTGACACCGCTTCGCCCGCGATTTTTACATAAAAATCGAAAACTGCCTTAGTGGTTCTAAGCAGTGTCTCACGCATATCGAAGGTCACATCCGACTCCCGGCTCATTCTGATCCTGTTTAGTCTCTCCATATACTCAGGAGTCTTCGTGCTTCCTACAGGCGTTTTCAAAATGACATTTACGAGTGAGAGGTCATCCCAAAGAGATGAGTTGAACGCAAAGCGGTCCTCACCTCTCTTATAGCCCCATTCTGTCACGAAATCCGACCTATCCTCAACATTCACCTTCGGCGGTTTTTGATAGAAATCTCCGATCAGAATCAGCTGCTTATTGTAATGATCAGGTTTCTCCGCAAGGCTCTTTCTCTTAATAATATCGCGCAGAGTCCGAATCACATACTCAAACTCATCCACCCTGCAGCTGTTTATATCATCAATTATTATTATGTCTGCATCATTCAGAATGCTTCCCGGTTTGTGGTTATACTCACCCACCTTGATGATTCTGCCCGGAATATCAAATATTCTCTGAAGCGTATCTCCGCAGATTGCGGTCGCCTTCTTCTCCGTAGGCGCACAAATCACAATGTTGCTGTTTCTTCTCTCAGAGATAAACTTATTTATCAGGAAGGATTTGCCCGTTCCTGATATCCCGGAAAGAAAAATGTTCGCTCCGGTCCTCATGACTTCCATTGCCCGCTGCTGATCAGTTGTTAATGCATTCGATTCCTTACTCATACGTATCCCCCAATACTAAGAATCTCGAATATTACTATCCGGCAAAATGTGAGCTTGCTGCGTTTTCTATAGTTTGTCTCCTTTATCTGTTGTACTTGTGTATTTGCTTGAAAAAAGAATTCGTTATGATATTATATACATATAAAAGGTGCTACCGATAGACGGTTGGCTCCGTTAATTACTACAGATCAAAAAAGACCGCAGCGTTTGGAGTCGTGGCGGTCTTTTTTGATGCTTACTTTTTTGATTCTTTGTAAATACTGATGATCGTCACGATAATACTTACTATCGTAACTACAATACTCACAAGAGTAATCGCAATTTCTATCACCAAGTTTGCTCCCGTCAAAATTTCTCATACGCATCCCTCCCAATACTGAGAGTTCTCGGAATGATATACTCCGGCAAAGAGCCAACCGCCTACCGTTGTTGGCAGCACCCAAGTTATTTTATCGCACATTTGTTCGTGTGGCAATAATTCTTATTTCGTGCTGCGGTCTACGAATTCATGTTTTTTATTTGATTATTATTTATCTGCAAAATCAATCCACCATATTATTGTTCACAAAACATCTATAGTGCCATCATCCAGATTCGATTTCCCCAATGTTTCTTTCTTTAAAATATGACATATTCTGATAGCATTACATAATGAAATAACTATCCCTAATCCAAGAATGATTCTATTGTTAGTAACATATGCATACCATACTACAGAGAGTATAATTCCTTGCAGAATCACCTTGCTCATTTTAATAGTTATATCTCTATATCTACGAATAAAAATCAGCCTATACAAAAACAATAATAGAAAAGCTACAAAAGAAGATATTGCTGCCGCGTATAAATAACACGTTCTTAGGAGAACTATATGAACGGTTATATTACAAATCGCAGCAAAAAAAGTTGTTACACTAACCATTTTAGTTTTTTCCATCGCAATATAAATACTACCTACCATTGCAGCCATCCCCGAAAAAAAACTGGCTAAAAGTAGCATTGGAATATAATTATATGATTCCAAATATGCATGTTTTACAAGCAAAGAAAAAACAAACGGCAATATACTCAAAATGCCGGTTATGGCAACTAAATATAAATTAAATGATACTGTTAGCACCGATGAAATATAGTCATTAGCATCCGGATCATCAATACACCTAACTGCATTTTCTGTCCATGCAACATTATATGTTCCCCAAAATGAGTTTGTAGCATTTGAAAACTTATTTGCAACAGCATAAATTCCATTTACTCCTACGCCCCAAACTTTTGTTACAATAATCCTGTCCGAATAGTTAATTATCCAGCTGGAAATCTGATTTGCAATCAGTGGTGAGGAATACGAAAGATATTTTTTACATTGTCTAGTCTTAACCTTAGTCAAATCAAAATGCCCGATTGCATTTGTTCTGAAAACCATGTAAATACAAGAAATCATATATGCAATAATATATGATAATATAATGCCCGAAACTCGCAGTCCTACATAGCCTATCAAAAGAATATTCAATACAATTGCAATGAATGATACTAAGAAGCTCGCCATTCCATATACTTTGTTCTTGCCTTGTGCTCTACATAGCTGAACAAGCACATTATAAATTGCAAGTGATAAATAGTATCCCATCAAATACCACTTATAATCAATGGAAACAAATCTAAATATAATGGAATATATACAAATAACAACAAAAAGAACTGCCGCAACCATAGTAAATACGCAGCTTACAACGCCTTTCTTTTCGTCATCATTTTTTGAAGAGATATAATATCTAAATAATGCCATTTCCAGTTGCATAGTAAGAAATGGAATTATTATCATGGATAAGGTTATATATATATCAGCCTGTCCATACTCTTCAGTAGATAAAAGAGACGTGTAAAATGGCAATAGTAAAAAAGACACTAATTGCGTACACATCCTTGCAAAGAATAAAATTCCTGTATTTTTAATCAATGAATTTATTCTAGACATTTTCCTCCACAAAGACTAATTTACACAATTTATCTAAGTCTTCTTCTTGCTTTGCATATATCATATCAAATCGACGCTTTACCAATTCAGGATTTTTTTTCATTTCCAAAGACTGCAATATTCTATTCTTAATTTCATTAATGTCATATGGGTTAAAATAGTATACAGCATCTCCACATACTTCAGGAATAGAACAAACAGCAGAGACCGCACAAGTAATTCCATACTTCATAGCCTCTAACGGAGGATATCCAAAGCCCTCATTTATAGATGGATAGATAAACAAATCGCAGTTTCGATATAGTTCTTCTAAAAATTCTGGTTCAACGTAATCATACTGATAATACTTTTCCTTGTATTGCATTTTCTTCTGCACTTGGTCAGAAATTCTACCAACAGTTACAACCTTATAATCTTTAAGAAATCCCTTACTAAACAAATCCTCAAATGCCAAAATAGCTCTATAACTATTTTTTTCCCATCTATTCATCCCTAATATCAATATGTATCTCGAATCTAAATCGATCTTGTTATGCGAACTGTTTTGATAATATTTGATAGGAGGATAAAGAACCTTAATGTCTTTATTTATATTTGGGAAAAAACATTTTATCGAATACAAACTATGAAAAGAATCTGTCATTATTTGATCTAATATAGCTAATGTTTTTCCATATTTATCCAGAGCCTTTTTGACTCTTATTCGTTTTAAACAATAAAGTAATCTCATCTTATAAGATTGAATCCCCGAATAATACTTATAAGAATATCTATCTGCTAATAATTCTATCGGTCTCAGACCATGTATTGTGCCTATAAATCTTGTCTTTGGTGGAATAATGAGCTTATAGTAACGAGTTGGTAACCCGGAAAAAAAAATATCAAACCCATTTTCATTCAATATTTTCTGCACATCATTAATATTACTAATATTATGTACCTTGATTTTAGCAGACTCTATACTTTCCAAAATCCACTCATCTATAAATATTGTATTATCAAAAAATACAGATATACTCGTTTGATTATGGTATGCTACTTCTATTGCATGTCTAAAAATGGCTTTTATGTATTCTCCACCGCCATGGAACTTCGAATCATCTATAGGCTGAGAAGAATATAAGTCAAATAACACTTTTTTCATTTATTTCCATCCCAATTGCACTTTGCTATTATAGTAATTTTCCAATACTACAATTATCTTTATTCATAAAACTCACCAAAACCTGTCATAAACCTGATATGTGTATCCATATGAGTATCGAATTAAAGGAATCAAAAGTATTATATATACTACCAAATATGCTAATTGTTTACCTTTTACCTTCTTAAACAAGACGCAAAAGATATATGCAAAAAGCAAGTCTATAAATATCAAATAGCTTTCAGCAACACGTGATACTATTGTGTATCTTTGCGCCAAAAATGCAAAAATAGTCGCAAATACTGACATGAAATAGAATACATAAAATTTATCATCTAAATCCTTTGGAAAAATAAAGAAAACCAATACTCCCCCCAATAGAATTATTAGATAAATGTATTTAATTATGCCTAATCCATTCTCTGACGGGCGAAGATATTTGGAATAAATAAGTCTTCCATATCTAACAAATTTCAATACAGTATATAGATTATCCTTATTTAATAACAATACTCCGCCAGTAATCAATATAGCTTCAAACCATAGTACTATTTTTCTCTTATTCTTAGCTTTGGAAATTGCTAAATATGGCAAAAGCAAAAAACTACTCTTATGAAACATAAAAGCAATCCAAAATACTATACAGAATTTTAAATATTTCTTCTTTTCATAAAGTACAAAAGAAACTAATACAATAGATATCGCTAAATATTGCCTCATGACATTCAAAGTTGTTAAGTATTGCAAAGCAATATATGTTTGTATCGGCAACATAGGAAAATCAAAATTGTTATGAAAAAAATATATAATACCGGCATTCGTTATGAACGCAACCATAAAGAAAAATAAGACTCTGCTATCTGTAAATTTTGAAACACATTTTGCCAGCCAAATAAATCCAGACTCCATATTCAAATGATGCGCGCTGATGGTTTTTACAGATTGTCCATAGACCGCCCTACGAAAAACATCCGAATAAACATGCGTATCATCACCTACTGTATCTGCCCTGAACCCTGCGATAAGCCCTAGGATAAATAATATAATGAAATAATATATATAAATTGATTTTAAAGAATGTTTTTTGTATGCACCATTTACTACAATTTCAGATGGTAAATAGTATACCAGAACTCCTAATAACCCTATAAAAAGGTAAGAATAAACATACAACATGCCCAGCCTTGTATGACATCTTAGTAATAAAAGGCCATACTTTCCTTTCATTTACTTCATACCTATGTTTAACTTTATTATTTTATCTATAAAAAATGTGGTAATCTTCTAATCGCATAATCTTTGTACATATTTTTACCTAGCACTGTTATCTCGCTCATTTGTATTCCTTGCTTAAATGCAGTATATGCAAATGAAATCTGATCTCTTTTCGAATATTGGCAGTACTGTTCCCACCACTCATCCATAAAAGTACGACACATCTTATCATTATGTCGTCTTACTATTAGTCCACAATCAGCAAATCCAAAGTTTTTAGGCATCCCCTCCTTTTTAAAAAATTGTAAATGCTTATCTATCTCTTCTCGAGATGCTTTTTTGTTCTCTAAAACCGTTCTACACTCTTTATAAACGCATCTATTGTGTGGATGCATAAATGTTGCTATTCCACATTGTCCCACCATATTTATATATTTAGTAAAATCAGAAATTGGTTTTATATTACCATCTATGTATATCGAATATTTATAATCTTTAAATACATAATCCGGATGCATCTTGACAAATCTATTCTTATCTTTAGGTGACATACTTTTGTCCGGAACTATTTCATCAACATCTATATAGTTCCAGCAGTTTTCTACAGATTCAGGATCATCTGTCACCATATAAAAATCGCAATTATCTGGTAATATTATTGGTTTTTGGATAGAATCATATTTTCCAGTCACACATGAATATATAGCGATTCTTTCATCAGAGAAATAATCTACATTTAATTGTGCTCCTTCTATCTTTTTATCTCGCCTAAAGAAACGTTTAGCCAAATATAAAAATTGACCAGTACTAATATAATTTGATAACACTTTGGTTTTGTAATACTGGCTATTGTATAATAGCCGCAAGTAATTTTCATTTTCACATTCTAGATTTTTCAATAAGTATGATATTCTAGATTTTTCTTCATCTGACAATGGGTTAAACATTATACTAATATGCCCTCATATATTTCCATCTGTTAATATACGAAAATATTTTTGCAAACAGCGAATTGTAATTCATCTTTTGAAGCAGCCACTTAATATCTCTTTTCCCAAGATTCTGTCTTTTCATTTTATTTGCCATATTCCGTGACTTCAAAATATATTCTTTATTATGACAATTATGAATTTCATTAGATAGTCTCTTAATCCTTTCACTATTATCTACTAAGTCAAATCTTATACCATCATAATAAGTTCCTACAGTTGTATAATCATTGATACTTTTGTCAGAAATCATTAGCGAAACAATAAAAGAAAACTTGTTATCTTCAATTTGTGAAATTTGAATACTTTTGTCTTTTGCAGAAATACACCTATCCATCAGAAAATTACCAGCTGAATATATACACATGGAATTTCTTACTTCTTCTATGCCTTGAATTACATGTGTGTGACTCCCATGAATAAATACCCTATATTGTTTAGCTATTCGATGGAACAAATCCACTTGTCTAGCGTTCGGATAACAAGAATACTCATCACCCCAATGCAAGCACAAAACACTTAGTCTATCATTATTAGAATCCTCTGTTAATGCTTTATTTATCGCTTCCTCAGTTAACGGTATCTCACCTCCAACTTTCCCATATCCCCCACCATTTGCACTATAACAGCAAAATGAATGAAATGATATATTTCTATCCAAATCTAGATAGCTTGGCATTGTCCCTATTCCAAAATAATGGATTCCATTTTCCCTAAGCACATCAACTGTATCTGCTACACCTTTTTCACCGAAATCATAAATGTGATTATTACCGAGATTAACATGTGTAATATGCAAATACTTAAGCACTTCAACTATACGTTTATCAGTCCGAAGATGAATTCCTTTAATAACTCTGGTATTTGTATTATCTGTTATCGGCGTTTCTAAATTAGCCACAACTACATCATATCCAGCCAGATAAGCATGTACATCATACAATATTTTCTTCCAATCTTTCTGCAACAAGCCATGGTCAAATACAGCTATATCCCCAAGAAATGCAATCCTTGTATTCATGTTGTTATATTTTCCTTGTAACAAATCTCATGAAGCATCATATATAGTTCATCAAATATTACAGTTTCAAAATTTAATTTTTTATTATCTTTAAACTTTTCTAGATTAATACCAGTTTTCCTGGTATATATATATATCTGATTCGGGTTATAATATTCTCTTGTGTTTATCTCTATATTATCAGTTATCAATAGTTTCCCATACGTGAGAGCTTCTTTAACTCTGAGAGTATCCCCAACACTTTCTCTCTGTCTTATTTCTACAATAGCTTTACTTTTCTTCATGTATTGTAGATATCTGGAATAATTCATTTTTTTATTGAATACTATATCAGTTCTGCATTGACATTTATTATCAACGCCAGTAACAAAAAAACGCACTGTCATACCACTACTAATCAAATAATCATATAATTCATATATCTTATCCAACCTATCCTTAGCTTTCCCGCAAAAAAAGACATCAAACTCTGGTATACCGTCATCATTCGAAATATCTACTTCGCTATATGGCAAAGGCGCATATAATAAATGGTACTTTCTAGCGTCTTCTGAATCATACGAAATTACATAATCACATTTATTTATAAAGAAATTCACATCAAATTTGTAATATGAAGAAATCAAATCGCCAAGGTACAAAACTATTTTACATGTAGGGTATTTTTTTCTTAAATAATCTATATAGATGCCGTTACTATAATATAAAAGCCATGACTGAGTTTTACTAAACACAAAACAAATATCATATTCACAATATTTTAGCCACTTTGAGTAATCATTCATCCATATATGCTTTAAGGGAATATTGATATACTTATTTACTAATTCGCTAACACAAACATCTTGTATCTTTGATAAAACACCATTGCCCATCGAATTATCCAAAAAAAGGAAATTATCCCTTTTCCGCATATTAGCAAAGCTATATTTAAAATAGTCGGAGTCAAATCCAACCATCACATATTTCCACATTAAATCCCCCATCAATTACGTCTTAATTAATTGCCCCATTCTGGTATTAAAAGTCTCTGGAACTATGTGCTCAAGTCCTGACCCATGATATAGTGTTATTTCCCCAAAATAGACATAATCCTGACCACCATTTGTGACTGAATATAAGTCAATACGTGCATCCGAAAGGCCTGCCGATAATCTCTCGGCAATATGGATCATCTCATCCAAATTTCTAGGTCTTTCTGCCTCAATTTTGCTTATAGGATATTCTATTTTTACATCCAGCGGTTCCCAATTCCTCGTATATATTTTCCTGGTGTGATTAGTCTGACGGTCAAAATCTACTTGTATGTAAAACACCGTTCCTCCAAAACAAAAGAATTTGTAATCTCTCAAATCCCCTTTATCATCCCTAATTAGCTTTTCAGCCAGAATACATGGTTTTACATTTTTATATGCCCATTCACGTGATTTGTAATAGTAGTTTATTTTTAAATAGCTATTCAACTTTCTTTTACAGTCTTCAAAATCAATCTTAGTCTTATCTTCACAAATGATAGCCGTTCCAGAATCATGATTGCACTTCAATACAAATGCCTCCGGTAATTCATTAACATCTATGAGCATTGGACTATCCCAAACGCCAAGTAACGGAATTAGGTATTTGTCACCAACTCGATCACTGACATAATTTCTTACCTTGTATTTATCTACCAACGTTGTATATACCGGATTATGATCATATATTTTTTTATATTGAATCTTCTCATTAAATGATGTTGCATTTCTAATATTCAATATCTTTTTCAGTTTTATAAAATAAACCAACTCTATATATACTTCATCCGGAACAAAGCTTAACATAGTTGCTATTTTAGCTTTTACTACTCTTGTAAAAACGTTCTTCACTTTACACTCTTTCTAAGCATAGTCTTTGTCAGATAATCAATTACAAAGATTGGGGCCAAACTAAAAAACATTTGTGCCATTATTACAAATAAAAAATCCCATAAACTACATTCGTGCCTTCTAAAAATACCCCATTGCACAATCATGTAGTTTTTGCAATTATCCCAGCTTTTTCTTCTTTTTAGATTATCTTCACCTGCTCTAAAAAGAAGAATGATTTCCTGAATGTTATAAGCCAAGCACCCGTGATTTATCATCCTTGAAAACAAATCATGATCCTGCTTTCTTTTCTGAGTACCATATCCACCATTTATTTCAACTTGCGATTTTCTATACATAACTGCCGGATGGTTAAAAGCACTCCTCGTTCGCATTCTTCTTTTTATTTCTTCCATTTTTTCAGGCACATCACGTACTGATACTATTTTTTTAGGATCATTTGAAAACTCTCCAATATGTCCGCTGACTATTGATAGTTCCGGATTTTTTTCAAAAATCCTTAATTCTTTTTCACACCTATCAGAAAGAGAAATATCATCTGAGTCCATCCTTGCAACAAGCTCGTTTCTGCAAACCTTAAGCCCCTCGTTCAATGCCACTCCAAGGCCTTTATTTTCTGGCAATTCTATGATTGTAAACAGCCCGGGATATTTTTCACAATAGTCATTAATCACTGCTTCTAGTTCTGTAGTGAGTGGTCCATCTTTTACAAGCACAAACTGATCCGGAAAAGCGGTTTGCCTCAGCATACTATCTATACTTTCTTTTAAAAATGCCGATTTTTCGTTTGTATAAACCGACATCAAAACGCTGTACTTTTCCACATCTTTTACCCTACAAGAGATAATTAAAACCACAAAATGTCAAAATCGGCAGCCACGCCGAATATTCGGGCGCGCTGCCGCTGATTAATCAAATTATAAAATGCCCCCGAATAATAACTTTTTTCATCAAGTTAACCACATAAGAAAATCCCCATAGAACACGCAGTTCTATAGGGATATTATACGCTAAATATGGGGTTTTGTCATTGGCCTAAAAATCCACCTTAAATAGCCAAAAGCCAAATCATACAGACGCCTTTTTTGTAGCTTCCAATTCGTTAAATATATCATCAACATCATAGTCCGGAGCATACTGATTGGCGACATCACAAATCTTCTGAACAACAGAAACATCTTCCTCGACCTCGTCTGCAATAGTTGCTGTATCCTTTCCCTTTGACAATTTCTTGCATATCTGTTCGATTAGGTGTCTATCTGTTCCTTGTTCTATTCCATGTTTTACGCCTTCTTCGAATTCGTCTTTCATCATTTCCTGGAGTGTCATATATTCTTTCCTCCATCTGTTTTTCTCGATTGCTTCCTTAACCTTGCCCTCAAGCTTGGAAGTAAGATCACTATTCGCTACGTTTCCTGCAAGATAATCGATAAAATTATTCATATCCTCGGATACATCATTCTTATTACCACCTGCACAGATAAATATTCTATCTGTTCCATCCTTCAGTAATAAATCATCTACTTCTTTGCATTTTGGAACAAATGAATACTTGTGATAACCTCGTGCAAACAAATCAAATTTGCAAAGAAAAATGACATATGTATGCGGTAATTCCTTATACTCTTTGCCTGTAGCCAGATAATCAAGATCAATCATCCCTTGGTAATATCTGCTTCTTAGCGGTATTTCCTTTGTGTCGTTCTTCTGCATTTCAATATCGTAGACATTCTTTTCATCATCTGCGAAATATACATCAAACCTCACACCATGTCCATCCGGTGCTATCTGGATGGATTTTTGTTTCTCTGCTTTTACAATTCTTCCTATCTTACGGCCCAGAACTAATTCCGTAAGTTCTTTACACAGATCTTCATTCTCCTGCAAAATCTTGCAAAACATAAAGTCATCAGTGAAACATAAATCTTCGTATCTCTTCAATTATTCTTCTCCTTAAATTATAAAATTCTTCATATTTTCTTTTCAAGTCATTATTTATAATCCGGAAAAATCGTTACAAACCCTGTAATGATTGCTTCGACGAAGCGAATAAATAATTAATACAAATCAAACAACAAGAGCTAATTTAACATAAAGTACCTCTTATGTAAACTACGATTTAAGGACTTGCTTATTCTGTATCTCTTTTTATACTATATTGACCTACATATCCATCTGCAATTCTTATAATATCACGTGTCAGTTCACTTTCTTCTTCAAAAAGGTAATCAGTAGTTTCACCGTTATTATTACTATTGATTATCCTCTCGATTCTATACAGTCTTTCATCTATGCTTCCAAGCTTCTTATCAATTCTGACAAGGGTATCTAAAATATACTTTATTCTCTGATCATCGCTCATTTAATCAACCTCCTACCTTCAAATAATATAAATACCATTTTTCAATTCAACTTATCCAAAATATCATCCAGCGATAATTCTTTTCCCGTTCTGTCCTTGTATATCTCGTCGAAGTCCTTGTTCTGATCCTGAGGATCGAAGTCGACATCTTTTGCGTGTGCTTTCATGTCGTTGCCATCGGGAAGTATCTGATAAGCCATGTTGTGCTGAACCCATTCGTAGGCCATGTCCTCAGCATCTCTGTAAGATTGCATGTCTCTTCCATGGACAGGTTTCTCATCTATGAGAGCCTGACAGATATAAAGCATATCGCTAACACTGTTTATTTTGTACGAGTCTATTATTTTCCAATTGTCCTCGATATAAATTGCCGAGAAGTCTTCGCCATTGTAAGTGAAGGTGTAGTTTTTGCCGGAGCCATCGTCGTGGAGATTAATGTCTGCCGAAGAAGACAAGATTCCGTCGTCCTCGTTTGAATTCCTACCATTGTTCCCCGCGGCATTGTCAGATTCAGTGGCATTGTCATCATCGCTATCCTCAGCAGATGTAGCTGACTTAGCAGTCGCATCTGGCTCAGAAGATTCAGTTATATCCTGAGTTTTCTCAGATTCATCACTATTGGCTAATTCACCACGTTCAGAACTACTTTCAAGCGCAGAAGCATCGTCTGCCCCATCGTCCTCCTGTACCACTTCGGCATTATCTTCCTCAATCTTCGTGAAAAGCTCGGAAGCAACCTCTCCTCCATTCTCCGATGTATCATTATTTCCGCCACATCCTGTCAGAATCCCTGACAAAACTATGGTTCCGGCCAGAATAAAAGCCGGAACCTTTCTCATAATCTTACTCATAAAAATCTAAACCAATCCTGTCTAATCTCTTAATCCGCGCAAGAATCATTGCATAATATCATGCACTGTTCTCATTTCACTTTTCTGTTCCCTGCAAGAACCTCTCGGTAATCCACGAGATTCTTCTTAAGAAGCTCCGGAATCTGCAGCTCATACGGGCACTTTGAAAGGCATGCTCCGCAGTTTACGCATTCCTCTATCTTGTTCATTTCTGCCTGCCAGTACTCAGAGAGCCAGCCGTCACTGGGCGCACGGCGAAGCATAAGCGTCATGCGGTTACACTGGTTTATCTGTATACCCACAGTGCAAGGCATGCAGTATCCACAGCCACGGCAAAAGTCGCCCATGAGCTCTTTTCTCTCACTCTCAATAAACTCTCGAATCTCCGCATCCATCTGAGGCGTTTCGTCCATGTAGGAGAGCCATTCGTTAAGCTCGGTCTCTCTCTGAATTCCCCAGATAGGAACAAGTCCGTCAAACTGATTTGCAAAGGCCATTGCAGCCTTCGAATTAGTGATAAGTCCGCCGGCAAGCCCCTTCATGCAGATGAATCCTACGTTATTCTCATTACAAAGATGTATTAAATCTATCTCCTGATCTGTTGCAAGGTAGCTCATCGGATACTGCACAGACTCATACAATCCGGACTCGGCGAGTTCTTTCGCTATTCCGATTTTGTGAGCAGTTCCGCCGATATGCTTTATCTTCCCCTGTTCCTTCGCCTTGATCATGCACTCATACATACCCGTGCCGTCGTCAGGCTTCCAGCACTGATTCATCAGATGGAACTGGTAAATATCAATGTATGAAGTTTTAAGTTTATCAAGTGAGGTCTCAAGATGCTCCCAAAATTCTTCGGGAGTTTTAGAGCCTGTCTTTGTTGCGATGACGATGTCTTCTCTTTTTACATAGCCGTCACCGAAGGCAGCGCCCACCTTCTCTTCACTGTCACTATAGGCTCTTGCGGTATCAAAAAATCGCATGCCTCCGTCATAGGCTTTGCGAAGGAGCTTTACTGCATCTTCAAGCGGTATTCTCTGAATCGGAAGTGCGCCAAAACCATTTTGCGGAACTGTTATGCCGGTGCGGCCGAGTGTTACATTTTTCATAGTCATTCTCCTTCCCCTCATCCGTCAGCTACGCTGACACCTTCCCCCTGTGGGGGGAAGGCTTTAATAATCTCCGTAAGCTACGCTGACACGGTTACATTCTACCATCAAGAAATTTGCCGGTTTCTTTATGGTTGAAATTGGGAATCATCCTGTTAAACAGATCAATAAGATCCGCCCTCTCCCAAGTTCGCCTTTTCTTCATGTCAGCAATTTCATTTACAAAATCATCCAACAAATCAGAATTAAAATCAAGCTCATTTTTGATGATTCCAATGGATTCGAATTTATCCATATCAAGAACTTCGTTATCTGTATAGAATTCCTCGAAGTCCTTCTCACCGGTTGTGTCACTGGTAAAGAAATACACAGGGTACTTGTGCTGCGCTTTGAGTTCACTGACTCTGTCCCTTGCCTCCTGCTCTGTAGCACACTGCACCGGCTCATACCCCAGGTTTGCAAGATATTTCTCCGCAATGCTGCCGAAAGTGATGAGGTTTAATTCTTCACTCAGTTTAGGAAAATAGATATCTCTGTTCTCTCCTGTAAGACAAGACAACAGGCAGAGTTCACCGGATTCCTTCGGAGTCACAAAGTATCTCCTGACGTCACAAGGTGCAGCAATCGGCTGATTTTTCTCTATTCTTCTGTTGAACCCGTACAGCAAACTTCCGTCCGAAAATGCCACGTTTGCAAATCTCGCCATTGAAAGCGGCATATTTTCACTTCTCCTACTTAGGAACATCTCCATGATTCGCTTGGATGCTCCCATCATATTTACGGGATTTGCAGCTTTGTCTGTGGATACACAGAAGTATTTCTTAGCCCCCATATCCTCTGCTATTCTCATGAGTTTTTCCGTATAAAAAATGTTGGTATCTACCATTCGCATAAGAGTAAACGGGTCTTTCTCCGAGCGCACATGCTTAAGCGCAGAGGTGTTGAAAATATAGTCATAACCACCGATGCGTTTCATCTGAGTTTCAATAAAGGCTTCAAAAATCTCGCTTCCGCAGTCTAACGCGAAGGTAGCAAACTCTCCGCTTCCATAGCCCACAGAGGATCTGATATCACGGACAAGTTCAACCATGTTATTTTCACTTATATCAACTACATGCAAAACCTTCGGATCCCTTGCAAAAAGTTCGCGGCAAATAGCAGAGCCTATTGTTCCTGCGCCGCCGACTACCAGGAATCTTGAGGATGAAATTATATCTTTAAGCTCAGCTTCCCTGTTTTGAATATCATTAACAAAAAGCGGTTCTGTTCTTCCAATCAGTTCAAGTATATTGTCCTTCGCCATTTTTCACCTCACCACAGGCTGCATAAAACCTTTGCCACAACTAAAACGAAACTCCTTTGCCTGGGCAAAGGAGCCTCATAAAACTCACTTAATAATATCAACCAGCTCTTCTCGCTTTTCTGTTCATAAGGCGAACCATCTCTTTTTCGAATCCCTCTGTACTCTCACCCCGGAACATAACTTTAACCGTCAGCATGATAAGTCTGATATCAAGACTGAGAGACTGATTTTCAATATAGAGCATATCGAGTCGTAACTTATCGAATGCAGATGTATTGTATTTTCCGAAAATCTGAGCATAGCCTGTTAGTCCGGCTTTAACTTTCATTCGATATTTGAATTCGGGAAGTTCCTTGGTATAGAGCTCTACATGCTCGACTCTTTCAGGCCTTGGTCCGACAAAGCTCATGTCACCCATAAGGATATTAAATACCTGCGGAAGCTCATCCAGCCTGTACTTTCTGATGACAGAGCCAACCTTGGTAATCCTGGGATCAAAGTTAATTGTCGGCTGCAGTCCCTTTGCTTCGGCATCAACTATCATACTTCGGAATTTCAGGATTTCAAATACCTCTCCATCCTTTGTACATCTCTTCTGTTTGAAGAAAACCGGCCCACCGTCCTCAATTTTAATAGCAAGAGCAATGAGAAGCATGACAGGAGAAAATGCTATAGTAAACACTATTCCGAAAAATACATCAAATATTCTCTTCGCATTTAATCTCTTATGATCTTCATAGACGTAATCATACTTCATAAGAGGTGTATCAAGGAGATGTCTTGTAGAACATCCCTGGAGAATAATATCTTCAACTCTTGGTGTAAAGTAGAAATTCTTATGCTCATCTATGCACTTCTGCATATAAACTCGTCTCTGTTCTACCGACAGTCCAAACATTATTACCGTACAGCATTCAGATAGTTTTTCTTCGAAGGAAAGGGGATTTATCGACTCATACTCAACATATCTGAAATCAAACAGATGGCTGTACTTCTTAAGAATTCTCTGTTCAAATCTCTCTGCTTCATCCCTTGAAACCCAGCTTCCGATAAGAAGCAGCGTCTTCTGAGGAGTTACACAGTTCATAAAGTATCTCTTGGCAGCCATGATGATAATTGCCGTCCCGACCACCTGCATAACTACTATGATTGCTCCCGGTATAAAGCTTGTATATCTGTTTCTGATAAGGTTACATTCAACGTAAAGTATCAGATCAGCAATTCCAAAGGAAATAGACTGCGACAGAACCATCTCGGATATCGAGGAAGACGCAATTCTAAACGCATTATACAGGTTGCATAATCCGTTATAGATAAACACATATATAATTACAGAAATAAAACCGCCAAGCACATAGTATGTCTGAAAAGCATTGCGATTGTAGAACGCATACCAAATATATGCGAACAATCCAATGTTCCAAAGCATTACGATGAACTTGGCTGTATGTGTCACCTTTTTGCTTTTCAAGTACTTCCCCTCATCCGTCAGCTTCGCTGACACCTATCACAAACGGAAAGGCTTTAATTCATACCATCCGATCGCAAGTAATAATTATTCTGTCCAAAAAATTAATTCATTTTAAGAAATGCAAATGTTCCGGCTCTGTTAACCGTGCAGATCACATGTCCTTCGCGTACTTCGTCAACCTGCACTTCCTGCCAGTTGCCCTTGGAGCACATCTGGAATACTCTATAGATATCGCCGTCGTGGGCACCGTAAACCTTGAAATCAACCTGTGCTGTACTGAAGCGAACACCGGGTGCGTAGGTCTCAACCACGTTCTTAACCGATCCACCGATCTGTGCTGCAAGGATCTTTGCGGAATCAACCTTGGCAGATGTGGTCTCTCTCATAACGAAAGTTGCTCTGGTCTTAACTCCGCAGATAACGAGCTTTCCACCCTGTCCTACAGGGATCGGGCAATCAAGTCCCGGGGCTTTAAGAACTGTATTTACAAAAGGCTCTGATGCCGGTGAATAACCGCTTCCAACTGTGTTATTCTTAACAACCACCTTCGGTTTTGATGCTTTGCCGTTTTTAACCGTAACCTTTACTTCTACGTTGGTCTTTTTATTTGCAAGCTCAATAACTTTATTGTAAAGGTTCTGCACCTGCGCTTTGAGGTCAGCGATTTCTCTCTCAAGATATTCACCATGTGCTTTTGCTTCCTGATATCTGCCTTCTGCCAGACCGCGCTGGTAAGCTTCTTCGGCTCTGGGTGATCGGATAACAGTAGCCCCTGCCATAATCGGGGTTGACATAATCATTGCTCCCGCCAACAATAAAGCCATTATCTTTTTCATAACAGTTCCCCTTTCTACGCCTTTCAGCGTATGATACTCATAAGATAACCTAAATTAATATTATCAAAAATACGACTAATATACTACTTAAAAAACTATAAACTCTGCATGAACACTAGCTTTATTTTTACTTAATTACGATTAATCCGATGGAAGCTCAGGTGTCTGCGTATCACCTATATCCGGTATCTCATCATTCCTGTCAATAGTGCCGTTTTGATCATCTATAAGACATCCTACAACCACCCACTGTTTATCCGGATGCTCGGGATCCACTGTAACCAAACTAACAAGGAAATTATCAGGTGTTGCCCCCTGTTCCCATTCGCTTCGAATGTTAGTTGCCGAGGTCCAATCCTTTTTCATATCATCGAGGTACTGCTGACAGCCCTCTGCTTCCGTGAAATCATATTGATGCATCACATCATTATTATCTCTCGCGTAGGCTGTCCAGACTTCGTATGTCAGTATGTTATCCGCGATGGCAATCATGAATGTCTCGTGGCTGTTAAAAAAGTCTTCATCTGCGAAATTCCAGAGCTCCGAGAACATGTCTCCGTCCTTCGTGGTGGATCCGTATATCACGGTGTTAAAATCGCACATGTCATTCATATTGAACGACTCAATATAAATTCCGCCCTTTTCACTCTCCTTGGTTCCGGTGATATCATGAGTCTTGTAATAGGTATCATCACCATCTAGATTCTGGGCGATCGGATAATCGATATTCGTATCAGGTACGACAAGCCACCCGAAAATATCAGGATTCTGATCTATAAGTTCCTGAGATTTCTTTGTCTTTTCCTCTTCGGTTACTGTCTGATTACCGCATGACGCAAGAACTGCCGCCACACTCATACCAATCAGAAATAGCCCCCCTTTTTCAAGTAATTTATAAACTGTCCATTCTTTATATCGGTTCATTGTTTATAATCCTTTACCCCTGCACATCGATTTTTTCATAAAAAGTATCAAGAAACATTTCGTATTTAGCATCCTCGTCCGGATAGAACTCTTCGAACTCATCTCCAAGTCTCGTTTCACCTTTAAGAAGCATCAGACTGTCAGCATCAAACTTATATCCGGAAACAGTGGATGCTATATAGGACAGCTGATCAGCCGAAACATCTGTTACCATTTGCTTGCTTATTTCTTTGTAAATATCCACTGCGAGCGTAGGCTGACTCTCCGCCCTATCAATAACCTGTGAAATAAATGCAGTCAGATATATTTTTTGTCTCTCAAGTCTTCTGTCTGCTGATCCTATCTGAGCCATATTTCTTCCACGCAAAAAAGCAAAAGCGGCTTCACCGTCAAGATGAACGGTTTCTCCCGCTTTAAAGTTGTAATCACCGCTCTCGAAATCAGCTGTGGGCGTCACATCCACACCTCCGACAGCATCATTTATCGTAGTGATTGCACTCATATTGATAGCCGCATAACCATGTATGGGCAGTTTGTAAAACAGATCGCTCACAGCTCTCTTCTGGAGCTCACAGGAACCTTCAACGCCATCTCCGAAGCCGTGCTGAAGCGCAATCTGTGCCTTTATCGTATTTACAAAATTGCCATATTCATCGTACATTTCAATATCCGTCATGGTATTTCTGTTAATACCGATGACCTTGGTCGTTTTATCATGAGGATTGAAAACAATAAGAAAAAGTGCATCTGCCTGACCGCCGTTTATCTCGCCGTACACAGGGCTGACCTCCTCGTCCTTCTTGTCAATTCCCATCACAAGAAATGTCATTATATCATCGTTATAATCGTATATTTCGCCGTTATGCTTTACCCAGTCGTCCTCCCATTTCATGGCACTCTCTGCCTGGGTCAGCACCTCAGTGCTCTTAGTTACAGGCGCACTTACAGCATTTTTTGAAAAAAGGCCGGACTTACCAATGACCCTTGTAGCCTGAAAAGCTCCAAGGCCCACCAAAATCAGTGTGACCACTATACACCATATAAGCAGGAATTTATTTAATCCATTTTTTCTTCTTTCATGCCTACTCATAACTAATTACCTACGGTTTCTGATTCTCCCGTTCCAAATCCCTCTGTGTTAAATCCGTCTGTTACTACACCCTCCGGATAAGCGTTGTAGCTCTGGTCGCTTGAAAACAGCACATTGCCGTTACTTTTAATACTGTCGATATTTGCCGGAAAAACTCTGGACTGTTTAGTCACATTACCGGACTTATCACTCACAGCATAGTAAACAACAGCAGTTTCCTGCTCTTCGTTCAGAATTGTCTTCTCAACAACTATCCTGTCTGTGATGTCCCCGTCAATAGCATCATAAGCTACCACTCCGTTAAGAAGATCTGCTTCCTTCGTATTTTCATCGTAAGTGAGCTCATATGAGGAGAACCTCATCTCAGGCTGAATTCTATCAGTCATGTTGTAAAACCAGACTATGAAAACAGCCATCACTATACTTCCTATTGTGAAAAAGAATGCAAGTATATTACTTTTCACTTATAGTTCCTCAATCCTTTCTGACTACGCCTTCAATGTAATCAAGTTCATCAAGATTGCCCTTAGCCGCTGCACTTGAAGGTGCAGGTCTCTCCGACTTTACCTGCGGCTGCATGATTCTTCCCGGTTTTCCTCCGGTCATACTGCCATCACTGTATGAATCATTTTTTCCGTAATATTTCCCGTAATACTTGCCATAATATCTGCCGTAATATCTACCATAATGACCGTAAACGCCGCCGGTCATATCAACCTTATTGAGCACTGCACCTATAACCTTTGCACCCGCTTTATCAAGCTGACTTTTTACCTTCTGAGCAAAGCGGTAGCTTATGGCATTATCCTCAATGACCATTATTGTGCCGTCACACTGCTTCGCGATAACGGCTGCATCAATAACACTTCCAAGAGGAGGAGTGTCGATTATTATATAGTCGAAAACATTCTTCATGTTATCAAGAATCTTGCTGAAAATCTGACCTCCAAGAAGCTCACTGGGATTGGGCGGAATAGGTCCAGAAAAAATAACATAAAGGTTCGGAGTATCGGTCTCGCATATAACATTGGAGAGCTTCTCGCGGCCCACAAGACAATGCGTAAGACCAAGTCTTACGGAGCCTGTCTTATAGCGGCCTACCATTACGGATTTTCTCATGTCCGCATCCACAAGAACCGTCTTCTTTCCTGCCTCCGCAAAAGCTCTCGCAAGTGCCATGGATACACTGGATTTGCCCTCGCCGGGTGTGCAGCTGGTCACCGAAACTGCGCGCACATCCTGCCCACTGAACTCAACATTACTTCGAAGAGTTTTATAGGCTTCCTTTATCTGGTAGTTATTTTCGGATTCGCTGAAATGTAATGTGGTTTGTTGCATATTGCCCCTCATCCGGCGCTGCGCGCCACCTTCCCCCCCCGAGGGGAAGGCATAAATAAATTTCTACATACCACCTTTTCCAGAAAGGTAGCTATTACGTCTTACTTGATTTTGATTTTCTCTTTTTCTTATTTTTCTGCTCATCGGATATCGCAGGTATCATGGCAAGGGTGCTGAGTCCCAGGTATGCCTCTACGTCATCACTTGATTTTATAGTGTCATCCATAAGGTAATTGAGAATGATAACTGCGGATACCACAACAACAGCTGCAACGCCGCCGATCATAGTCCACCTCTTTGCACTGGGGCTGTACTTTTCAGTCGGCATGTTTGCAAGCTCTGCTATGTTAATGGCATCGATATCCATAACGTTCTGAATGTGTTTTGAAGCAACCTCACGCACGCAGTTGGCTTCCTTCATCGCCATCATAGGATCGGAGTCCCTGACAGTGATTGCTACAATACGCGTATCATCAGGAGTGCTGATGGATACGAGATTGCTCAGCTCGTCGTAATCCATGTCGAGTCTGAGTGTCTGAATAACCTCTTCAAGCACATAGCGACTTTTTATCAGCTGTGCATAATCCTGCGTCAGCTGCGTGGATATCTGCACGTCCGAATAGGTTACGGTCGCGCCTTCTTCCTTGTTCAATATGTATATTTTTGTAGTTGAGGAATACAATGGAGTCAGTACGAATTTACTGACAAATAGACAAAGGAGCGCAAAGAACACTCCCGCACTCAGGATGAGCCATGCTCTTCCAAGTAAGACTGCGAACAATTCCCCCAGATTAATTTCAATTACATCATCTTTTCCCATACGCCCCTCATTCGTCCGGTCACAGAATCAAGTAAATAATCCTTCCCCAAAAATCGGTTAAAGGATCAAATTTGTTTGTCAGATAACTTCATTTCTTAGCACTTTCATGGCATTATCATGAAAAATCTTAAGCGCATAATCTTCGCCGAGCTTCCCCTCCACATAATCCCGACAATCCAGGAGGTGCGGCGCCCGCGAACCATTGTCATGTGCATCGGTTGCAACAAAATGAACCATCTGTTGTTTTAATAACTCTCTGGTAAAATGCCTTATTCCAAGGCCATATTTTCCCATTACGCTATTAGCATTAACCTGTATATATATTCCCATATCTAACAGTTCATCCACATACTTCACATGCTTAGCCATATCCGCATAGCGTTCAACATGCGCAAGAATCGGCATGTATCCTGCTGACTGAACTGCGTACAGGGCATTATGTATAGTCTTATACATATCCGTTGGATGAAACTCTATAAGTACATAATCCGACTGGGCAAGAGTTGATGCTCTTCCACTCTCGAGCTCCCTAAGAGTCTGATCACTGTAGTATATCTCATTTCCGGGAAAAAGCTGAACGTTAATACCTGCCTGATGTGCTCTCTCCATAAGCTCACCCGTATATATCGGAAGATGTTCCGGGCTTACATTGTGATGCATCGGCTTATGATGCGGAGTCAGTATCATGCCCTTAGTGCCCTCTGAATAAGCGGTTTTCAGCATTGCAAGACTGGTCTCCATATCAGGAGATCCATCATCCACACCGGGCAATATATGACAATGAATATCAATTGAAGGTACCACGAAAAATAGCTCCCCAACCTACTATAACTTGTACTTATACACTATATATTATACTTCATGTGGTTTTGTATCGCAATAAAATAAGATAAACAAAGGCCCCGGATGAGAGCGCTCTCATCCGGGGCAGAAAGGGATACTTAAATTAGCTTTAAATTACTAATTAGTAGCAATATCAAATTATTGATTATTTAACCTTAATCTTGAAGGTCACTTCTGTTGTTGCTTCCTTGTGTGTATCGTCGCCGGCTGCCTTAACTTCAACCTTAACCTTATAAGTGCCCTTCTTAAGACCCTTCTTAACAGTTACCTTACCTGTCTCACTGTCGATCTTGATCTTCTTGTTGCCGCTTACCTTAGTATAGGTTACATCACCCTTTGCCTTGCTGACTTTAACCAGTTTGGAAATCTTTATCTTCTGAGTCTTTTTGCTAACCTTAGAAGCCTTGATGGCTACTGTCTTACCCTTAACTGTAAGAGTATTCTCTTCCTTCTCCTTAACACTTTCTGCAGGAGTAGTAGCTGTAGCAGTCTTTGCTTCTTCCTTTGTTTCTACTGAAGATGCTTTCTCCTCTGCGGGCTTTGTCTTCTCTTCAGTCTTCTCCTCAGTTTTTGCTTCAGGTTCCTCTGAAGGTGTTTCTGCGGGTGTCTCTGCAGGCTCCTCTACAGCAGGCTCCTGTGTAGTGGGCTCTTCTGTAGCAGGCTCTTCTACAGGATCAACTGCCTCACCTGTAAGAACGATAGTTCCGAATACCTCTGTTGAAGACCAGCCGTTACCTGTGTTATCTGCCCAGCTGAGTGTTCCGCTTCTCTTTCCTGATGCGTTAGCATCGTTGATCTGAAGTTCAAGGCCAACCTGAGCACCTGTATTAGGTGTGATGTCTGTCCACTTGAATGCTGCTTCGATCTGATAGCCACCCTCTGTAAGAACTGCCGCAGACTTTACATTATCCTCAATACACTTTGTGCCGTTGAAGCTGTGCTCGTTCAGATAGTTAATTCTGTACTGCTTATCATCATCCTGATAGGAACTTGTCTTTGCATTGTTCTCGTCGATGAATACTTCAAGTGAATCCTGCTGGTACTCATCAGATGAATCCTTGTTTAAAACTGCGTCCTTAACATCTGCAAGAACATAGAGGTACTTAGAATCCCAAAGGAGCTTAGCTGATGCCTCTACCTCTGAACCAAGGTTAATTGTAAGCGGAACTGCTTTAACATCATTCCATGCATCATCAACCTTACCGTCAACTACTACGCTGCCGCTTGCAACTGCAAGAAGAGGCTTAACTACTGTTACTGCGAAATACTTGGTATCGAGCTTATTCAGATCGCTGGGATTCGGAAGTTCATCAAGTGCCTTAACCAGAGTTGTATCACCAAATACAACTGCATTGCATTTATCTGATGCAACAAAATCCATCTTTACTTTATTTGTTTCAAGTGCTTCCTGATCAACCTCAAGATTTACTACTGCCTCATAACCTGTATCTGTTACTTTTGCCTCTTCTCTTGTAACATTTACAAATTTAAGTTCTCCTGTTCCGTCATCTGCAAGAACCATGAAGCCATCTGTTTCATTCACTGTTGAGTCGTTTACGGTTACCTTTACAGTGATTCCGTTCTCATCCCAAACAGGAATAAATGTAGCATCGAAATCGTCGCCTGTAACCTTGTAAGATTCTCCTACTGAGAAGTCATCATTTACTTTCTGCACAAGAGTAATGCTTCTGATCTCGGGCTCAAGCTCACCTGCTTCGGCAAGAGCATAGAACGCATTCTTTGCATGGTAGTTATCATCGAACAGAAGAGGATACTGTCTTGAGCTTCCGTTTGATCCGCCACCGTTGTTGTTTGCTGTCTGGAGCCATGAATGCTTATCTGTGATTCCCCAGATAGTCATACCTGTGAAGTTCACGCCTTCATTTCTAAGTCTTCTGATTGTGTCATAAACTGCTTTGTATCTCTCAGCGAGCTTCTCGTCCGTTGCACTTGCAGCTCCCTTGAAGTCAAGCTCGGTAACCTGAACCTGATCAACGAGTTCTGCATATCTTCTTGCAGCAATCTTGAACTGCTCCATTGTAGGAGAGTTAGCTGCAACCTGATAATGAGCCTGCATGCCCATACCGTCGATTCTTGCGCCGGGTGTAGCCTTAACATTTTCGATAAGCTTGCAGATACCTTCCATCTTGTTAGTAACTGTCTCGTTGTAGTCGTTGTAGAAGAGGTCAACATCTGCAGGCATATATTTGTTTGCATATACGAATGCATTGTTGATGAACTCGGGTGACTCATATACTCTCCACCATGTCGAGTTCTCGCTTGCATTTCTGTATGTACCTGTTCCGTCACTGACTGCCTCATTAACAACATCCCAGCCATAGAACATTCCTGCATATTTGCTGCCCTCACCTGTGAAGTGCTCAGCAACTTCTCTGATGTATACCTCGAGACGCTTGTTCATAACCTCAGGTGTTACATAAGGCTTTGAAGTATCATAATCCTCACGGAAGAAGAAATCCGGTGTCTGTGAGTGCCATACAAGAACGTGGCCTCTGATCTTGATCGGTTTCTCGGGATGCTGTTCATTCCAGTCAACAAAGAAGTCGAGACGGCTCTCAGGTAATGAGAAATCAAGTACCGGGAATGCGATCTCCTCGCCATCAAGAACTTTTGTTGTGATCTCTGCATTTGCCTTAAGCATTGACTCAGGCTTAAGCTCGTTACCAAGTGTTACGCCATTGAAATGCTTTGTTGCAAGCTCCATATCAAGAGGATCACGGAACTCATCATAACTTGCTGCTGTACCGATGATGAAATCATCACCCATAAGAGCTGTTACGGGATCGCGAAGATCCACGATATCCTGCTCAACTTCCTTCTTGGGACGAAGTGCTTCAGGTGTGTTATCAACTGTAAGTTCTATCTTTTTCACTGTAACATCAAACGGGAATGCCTCATCCTGGTTATTCATAGCCATGATAGCAATTCTGCATGCATCTCCTGTTGAAGAAGGACGATAAGTATATGTGCTCTGTCCACTCTGTCCGTAAACCTGAGTTACCTCAGTATCCTGCTCATCATATAACTTAAAGCAAAGAATATTTGTTGCTTCAGTGAAATAGAACTTTATTTCCTTGATATCATCTATTGCATAGGTCTTGCCAATGGACATCCAATATTCATCCCACTGTTCAGCGTATGAAAGAGTTTGTCCCTCAACATCCTCGCCTGTATTCTTATTGCTGAACTTAAGATCATCACCTTCGAAAACGATTGTCTCTTCGTATTCATTCTTCTCGGAAGATGATGCATCCTTTTTATTTACCTTGATGCTTGTGACGGTCACGCTGTAAGGATAGTTACCCTCAGCCATGGACATGATACCAACATATCTTACAGTACCATCAAAGTCAGGGGTATATGAATACTCGCTACTGCCGTTTGCGTTATAGTCCTGGAATTTCTCGCCGGCTTCTGACAGTTCGGAGTATAGCTTGATGCAAAGGTTGTCACCCTGATCCTTAACTTTAACCGAGATCTTATCTACCTGATCTGTAGGGATATCCTCTCCCAGATCATAAACGAACTCCTCATACTGAGCATTGAATGTAAGTGTTCCCTGTGCTGAGATGCTCTGATCCCATCTGCCCATAAATACCGGAGCTTCAGTATTTTCCTCTGATCCTGCAGCATTCTTACGCTCAACAGATATGTCTGTAACTGTGACGCTCAAAGGATACACGTCGGCATTATCGTTACTCATAACAGCAACGTATCTTACTGCTCCGTCATAGTTTGGAGTAAAGGAATACTCATCCTTTCCGCTGCAGTTGTATTCATGGAAATCTTCTTCTTGCTGACTAAGTGAAGCATAAAACTTAATGCAAAGGTTTCCACCCTGATCTTTTACCTTTACAGAAATCTTCTCAATCTCATCTGTAGGAATCTCTTCTCCGAGATCATAAACATACTCCTGATATATCTCTGAGAATGTAAGTTTTCCTTTTACAACATCATTCGGATTCCATCTGCCTCTGAATTCAAGTCCTTCAGTTTCAGCTTCCTCCTCGGCAACTGCAGGTGCGGCCTCTTCGGCTACTTCCTTAGTCTCCTCTGCTGTTCCAACAGTTTCGCTCTCATTAGCCTTGGTTTCTTCAGCCTTGGGTTCTTCAGCCTTGGGTTCTTCAGCCTTGGGTTCTTCAGCCTTGGGTTCTTCAACCTTGGGTTCTTCCACTTTTTCCTCAGCTGCCTCTTCCTTCTTCTCTTCGGGAGCTTCAGCTTTGGTTTCTTCTTTGGTTTCTACCGCTTCCTCTTTTACTTCCTCTTTTGTTTCAGACTCAGCTTTCTCTGCTGTCTCCTGCTCAGATCCAGTAGTCTCTTCCGCCTGTACTACTGCTTCTTCTGTAGCCGCATTAACCGGTAGCGTACTTACATTGACAGATGATACAGCGAGGACTGCTGCCATCAAAACAGATGACATACCCCAATACCTTTTGTGCATACCTTACACATCCTCCTTTAAATTTTTGTCGACGTTGTGCAATCCCCCTATATTACACAGCAAGTTGATTAATTATAAGGGGAAATATTGCCCAAACGCTTACCAGAAAGTGCGCTTGCCTTTATCACATTTTGTCAATAAATTCGCAATATATGAAAAGAGGATGCCAATATTTGACATCCTCTTGCTCAATACGTAATAAACCTCGAATTCATGCGGTTTTTTATATATAAAATTTCAGGCAAACTTATTGGAATCCGGATTATAAACATATCCAATCCCATTAAGTTTTGCTACAATCCCATCCAGCTCATCTTTTCCTATATCAAGCCCTTCCGCAAGTGCGTCGAGACTGCTGTAATTGTCCCTGAGCTGGGTGTTTATGTAACTAAGTAGCATTATTGGATCTTTCGGTATCATGCGGCCCCCTCATCCGGCGCTTCGCGCCACCTGTCTTCGCTCCGCTTCGGTCCGCGCTAAACCGACGTCCCCCGGACGTCGAGCGCCCCCTCGGAGAAGGCAATAATATTTATCAAACTTTTATTGCACGTGCGACAAGCGCATCACCTTCCACATCGATTTCAATTACATCGTGCGGCATAACCTTATCTTCAAGTATAAGCTTTGCGGAGAGAGTTTCAACATGCTTTTGCACAAATCTCTTAACGGGTCTTGCACCGTAATTTGCATCATAGGCATTGTCCGCAACAAACTGCTCAGCTGCAGGTGTAAGACGAATGCTAATCTCTCTGTCCGAAAGTCTCCTGTTAAGATCGTCAACGATCAGTTTAACGATTCCGCTGATATTGTCCTTGGTCAGCGGCTTAAACAGAATCATCTCATCAAGTCTGTTAAGGAACTCCGGTCTGAAGCGCGCATGCAGCTCGTTCATCGTAAGGTCCTCTGCTTCCTTGCTTATGCTGCCATCCTCCTGAATTCCGTCAAGAAGGTAAGGCGCACCGATATTGGAAGTCATGATGAGAATTGTATTCTTAAAGTCCACAGTCCTTCCCTGAGAATCGGTAACACGTCCATCATCAAGTATCTGCAGAAGTACATTGAATACATCGGGGTGCGCTTTTTCCACTTCATCAAAAAGTACAACCGCATAGGGCTTCCTGCGAACCGCCTCAGTGAGCTGACCGCCCTCCTCATATCCAACATATCCGGGAGGTGCTCCGATTAGCCTGGACACGCTGAACTTCTCCATGTACTCACTCATATCAATTCTGACGATATTGTTCTCATCATCGAAAAGCGAAGCCGCAAGGCTCTTAGCCAATTCCGTCTTACCTACACCTGTGGGTCCGAGGAACATAAACGAGCCGATCGGTTTGCCGGGATCCTTGATACCTGCCTTCGAACGCATGATAGCTTCGGAAACCTTGGTCACAGCTTCATCCTGTCCGATGACTCTCTTATGAAGTTCATCCTCAAGGTGAAGAGTCTTATTTCTCTCACTCTCAGTCAGCTTGGCAACAGGAATGCCTGTCCATCTTGAAATAATCCGGGCTATCTCTTCATCGGATACTCTCTCATGGACAAGAGACATGTCCTTCGATCCAACCTTCTGCTCTTCCTCTTCGAGCTGTTTCTTAAGTTCGGGAATTCTGCCGTACTGAAGTTCACTGGCCTTCTCAAAATCGCCCCTTCTCTGGGCAATCATCAGCTCGCTGTTCGCGCTCTCAATCTCTTCACGAATTACCGCAAGCCTGTCCACAGCTTCTTTTTCATTGGTCCACTGTGCCTTCTGTGTATCAAAACTGTCCTTTAATTCTGCCAGTTCTTTTTGAAGATTTTCGAGTCTCTCCTTACTTAAGGAATCATCCTCTTTTTTCAGAGCTGTCTCCTCAATCTGCATCTGCATGATCTTCCTGTTCATCTCATCAAGCTCTGCAGGCATAGAATCCATCTCGGTCTTAATAAGTGCACAGGCCTCATCCACGAGGTCGATTGCCTTATCGGGAAGGAATCTGTCGGAGATATATCTGTTGCTGAGTGTCGCTGCACTAACGAGCGCTGAGTCCATGATCTTAACACCGTGATAAACCTCATAGCGGTCCTTAAGTCCTCTGAGGATGCTTATGGTATCTTCAACTGTAGGCTCCGAAACCATTACAGGCTGGAAACGTCTCTCAAGAGCAGCATCCTTCTCAATGTACTGTCTGTATTCATTAAGCGTTGTCGCACCGATACAGTGAAGTTCGCCTCTTGCAAGCATGGGCTTAAGCATATTGCCCGCATCAAGCGCGCCATCTGTTTTTCCCGCACCCACTATTGTATGAAGCTCATCTATGAAAAGAATTATCTCGCCGTCGGATTCCTTGACGTCCTGTAGAACTGCCTTAAGTCTCTCCTCGAACTCACCGCGGTACTTTGCACCAGCAACAAGTGAACCCATATCAAGTGAAAAGATTTTCTTATCCTTCAGGTTCTCAGGCACGTCGCCCTCTGCAATTCTCTGAGCCAATGCCTCAACCACTGCCGTCTTACCTACACCGGGCTCACCGATGAGAACAGGATTGTTCTTGGTCTTTCTGGACAAAATTCTTACGACATTTCTTATCTCGGCGTCTCTTCCGATAACGGGCTCAAGCTTCTGCGCCTTTGCCTTGGCCACAAGCTCTGTTCCGTATTTTTCAAGCGTATCGTAGGTGGCCTCAGGATTGTCGGAGGTCACCTTCTGATTGCCTCTCACCTCGGACAGTGCCTTAAGGAATCTGTTCCTGTCGATTCCGAATGCCTGGAATATATTGATAATCTCTTTGTTAGGATAGTGAAGCATAGCAAGGAATATGTGCTCAACGGACACATATTCATCGCCCATCGCCTTCATCTCATCCTCACTCTTAAGGAGTACCTTGTTAAGGCCGGCACCCACATACGGGCTTCCTCCCTGCACCTTGGTTCTCTTTTTCAGAGCTTCATCAACTCTTGCCAGGAACACCTTATTATCGATACCCATCTTCTCAATGAGTTTCGGAATAATGCTATCCTCTATGGTCAGCAGGCTGTATAAAAGATGCTCCTGCTCGATTTCCTGATTGCCGTAGTCAACCGCAACCTTCTCCATGTTCTGGACAGCCTCAATTGATTTTTGTGTAAATCTGTCTATCTTCATAACTATCACCTCTTTTACCGGTTAGTAGTTCTTCCTGATTGAAATTTTGTATTATATTCTGTTCTACAACTGTTATAACACGATTATTAGCACTCGTCAATAGAGAGTGCTAATAATTCTTTCCGGTTCATCGAAGTGATGTCATGGTCAATATATAGTCTTTAACTATTTCCAGCTTTGATTTTTCCCATTCCCTGCGCTCGGCCTTTTCTGAAAGAGGAACTATCAGCGACAAATCCATATGAGCATCTTTGAAATATCCGTCGGGCTCTTCACTATAAAAGTAGGCATTCCAGGTATCCTCTGATGCATTCCCGAAGCGCTCCGGTTCAAGATATATCATCTTTTTCCGCTCTTCTTCTATGAAGGCATGGCAGCAAATTCTTCGCCGCCATGAGCAACCACTATACACCATCGGCATTTCGATTTCATTTCAAGTATTCGCTCTTTTATTTTATCCATATCATCCCAGCGAAATACTCCCGGCTCTGTGGCAGTGGCAGGAATACACTCAGCCATATATGCCACGTTGTATGTTGCATAGCCACCCTCTGTCTCCAGATCGGTGCCACAGACATAAGCGAGTACAGTCCACTTTGCCCTACCTTCAGACGCAGTCTCATTATCCTTCTCCTTTTCACATCTGCCTAAACACTTTAGTGCATATACCAAAATTACTTTTTCGACATGTTTCTATAATTATTCTTCACTGAGCCATTCCAGGATGCCTTAATGCCATCCAGCTTTTCACTCTTCACATAGTATCGGATTCGTGAAAACAGCGGTATCCACGCAGCTTCATCCTGAATAATCGTCTTCTCCAAGTCTCTGTATTCCTTGATGCGCTCATCCTTATCCGTAATGGCACGGGCATCGGTAACCCGTTTCATGATGTCCTCACGCGGGTAGCAAAGGCTCCTGAAGGTTGTGTTCTCCTTATTTCCGAAAAATGTATAAATGAAATTATCGGGATCGTTAAAATCTGCTGTCCAGGTTGCCTCGTAGCAGGTAAGCTGTCCGCTCTTTCGAAGGGTCATCCATTCGGAGTCATCGATTACCTCCACAGTAGCTTTAACTCCTATCTTTTCCCACATGGATGCTACTGATTCCATCATAGACTTTTCCCAATCGGCTACAGAAGATTTGACACTGATTGTCATTTCAAATCCGTCCCCATACCCCGCATCAGCAAGGAGCGCCGCCGCTGCATCAGGATCATAGGCAATCTCGGGAAGATCCTCATTGTAACCGCTAAGGCCATGGGGGAATATTCCCTGCTCAATCTCTCCCCTTCCATTCCGGCTACTGTCCAGAAGCGCCTGTCTGTCCAGCGCCATCTGCAGTGCCTTACGTACAGCCACATTATTTAATGGTTCTATGGACTCATTAAGCGCGATATAGGTGATTCCTACCGGGTGCGCGCGGAACAAACGATCTTTATACGAACTATCATTCAGATATTTATCAGCATCGCTGCCAAGGCTATCCAGATCCAGGATATCCAGTTCACCCTTTTCAAATAATGCCTCAATATCTTCTGCCTCTGACAGGAATCTCAGATCCAGTCCTTCGCACTTAGGTACTCCGTTCCAGCAATTCTTATTTGCTTTGAGCAGCATACCTTCTCCCTTATTCCATTTCCATAGAACGAAGGAGCCGGTTCCGACTGTCCATTCGGGCTCCGTCCCAAAACGGTCCCCTGCCTCAATAGTTGTCGCTTCATCCATAATAGATGCACCGGGCATGGATAGGCATGGCAAAAATGCCGCAAAAGGTTCCTCTAAGGTAATGGAAAAATCAAGATCTCCCAAAATCTTAAAGCCTTCCAGCTGATCAGTCTCACCGGCTTCTAATTTAGCGGCACCTGCAATATTATCAATGATATCCTGATTGCAGGAATCAGGATGAGTCAGAAGACGGGTAAATGAATACAGCACATCCGAAGCCGTAAGCGGTGATCCGTTACTGAAGGTTACACCCTCGCGAAGGTGAAATGTGTAGGTCATACCGTCATCAGACACTTCCCAGTCCTTTGCCAGAGATGGCAGAACAACCGCGCTTCCATGGGCATTGTTTTCCATCTCTACCAGACGGTCGAATACATTCTGTGCAACTGTGTAGTGAATGGACGTGCACTGAAAATCCACTGTATCCGGCTCTTCTTCGATAGCAACTACAAACTCAGATACGTCCGGCTCGGCATTTTCCGCACTGTTTTTTCCTGACGTGCTCCCCGGTGCTGTCGCACATCCAGACAACAGAGAACCCATTAGAAAAAATGCTGTCAACAGGTATACCGGTTTCACAATTTTGTGTTTTGTCATTTTCCACACCTTTCTGCGAAAAATCACTACTTCGCCGCTTTTGCCACTATAGCCAACAAGTCCTCCCGGAACTCACGGTAAGACTTAAGAAAATCAGGTGTATCGCGTTTAATTGTTTCTATATCATTACTTTTTCCTGCCAGTTCAAGCGCTTTTGCCCTTGCAGAAAAATCTTTCATACCAATGGATAGAGAAGAGCTCTTTAATGCATGAACCTTGGTTGTATACAGTTCTATATCCCCATCGGCAAGGCTTCTCTCAATTACGCTAGCATTTCTCTCTGTCGCATTAGCAAAAAACTCAAGTGCGTCCATGTACATAGGTCCGCTTCCGCAATATTCAACGCCTTCCTTCGGATCAAGCCAGGAACATGCAAATGCCTCCTCCGGAATACCCTCGTAAGGATCCTCGGCCTCAGCCTCATCACCGGTCGCCTGGGAGATCAAATTTTCCGGCAGATATTTTAGAAGTACATCATCCATGTCTGCGATATTCACAGGCTTAGTCAGATAATCTGTAAAACCTGCTGCTATCATACGTTCCCGGTCTCCCTGAATTGCATTCGCAGTAAGCGAGATAATCGGGGTATTAGCTACCTTCTCCGGCTCCTTCTCCTTCAGGATGTTCAGAGTCTCCACTCCGTTCATATTCGGCATTCTGTAATCCAGGAATACCAGATCATAGGAATTAGCACTGAACAATTCAATGCATTCTGCTCCGCTGATCGCTGTAGTAATCTGTATCTGCGTCGGCTTAAGGAGTCCCTTGATTACTTCCAGATTCATTTGTGTATCATCCACGATCAGGATATGACTGTCCGGAGCAACAAATGAAAAGCTTTGAAGGCGCATATGATCTTTGATGGATACCGTTTTCTCATCAAGCTGTCCTATTTCAGCAGGATCCGAAATCTCCTGCTCAAGATTAAATGAGAACGTCGATCCCACATTATAGGTGCTTTTAACATCGATATCGGTTCCCATCATCACAAGAAGCTTTCTTGTAATGGCGAGCCCCAGACCGGTTCCTTCTATCGTCTTTGTTCTTTTTGTATCAAGCCTGTCAAACTTTTCAAAGAGCTTGTACATCTCCTCCTCTTTAATTCCAATACCGGTATCGATAACCGCAACATATATCGTTGCTTTCTTTTCATCTTTTTCCTTAAGAGATACCTTAAATGTCACAGAGCCTTTCTCTGTATACTTTATGGCATTGGTCAGCAGATTGGTGATTACCTGCTTGATACGAAGCGCATCACCGACAAGCTCTTTCGGAAGATGCGGATCTACATCCAGCTGCAGGCTCAGACCCTTATCACCGGCCCTTATCTGCAGCATAGAATATAAATCTCCGATAAGGTCTTTCAGAGAATAGGATGCTGGAACGAGTTCCATTTTGCCTGCTTCAATCTTGGAAAAATCGAGGATGTCGTTAATTATTCCCAGAAGATTGTTCCCTGCTATGCGAATGTTATCGCAATACCCGAGTATGGTCTCGTCATTTGTTTCTCTACTGATAATCTCATTCATTCCAAGAACAGTCGTAATAGGAGTCCTAATCTCATGACTCATATTGGACAGGAATGAAGACTTTGCCCGGCTTGCCTGCTCAGATTCAGCAAGTGCATGAATTTCAGTCTGAAGGTTCTTTGCCAGATTAGAAAAGGTCTTTGTAAGGATGCCGACCTCATCATCTCCGCTGTAATTAAGTTCAACGTCGTAATTTCCGCTATTTATCTGTTCAGTGGCTTTTGTAAGATCATTGAGCGGTTTAGTAAGACGCAGTGCAAACCTGCGATTTATGTGACTTAGAACAATCAGCAGAAAAACGGAAGCAATCATTATCTGCACTACCATTTTTCTAAGTGTTCTGTTGATTTCAGATGTAGGTACCGTTACATGCAGTCGCATCCCGTTATCCAGCGGTAGCCATACGCCCATCTTTTCTTTTCCGTCGACTGTATAATGATAATGTCTTTCTGCTGTCAGAAGCTCCGGCGGAACATCCGGTATGCTCATATCCGTCAGTATGGTAGCATCAATATGCGGATGGTATATCAGATTACCTGCTTCATCTGCGATAAAGGCATACCCATTGTCATACAATGTAATATTTCTTACCTCTGAAGACATAAGTGAGTAGTCAATCTCAGCCCCTATAACGCAGATGAACTCGTTTTTCCAATAAACAGGAACATTGTAGGAAATGACTCGCGCCTCATCGATATCGGTGATGTAGGGAGAAATCCACACCGGTTCTCCGGTAACCTTCGGAACAGTGAACCACGGAAGCTCACTGGTATCGTTGGTATCATAGAGAGTCATGTCAATCATCTCGTGCTCTCTAAATCCCTCTCCGTCAGGATTTGAATACCAGAACCCTTTGATCTTTTTCGATACTGCAGGGTCAATCCTGTAGTAATATGTTAAAACGCCATTTGTCTGATACATAACCTTCTCGAAGGCGGTGCGCATACGTTCTACATGATCTCCCAGCTGATCATCCGAAGTTTTCTCAAGATCCTCTTCAACAATACCTGCAAGCTTGGTCACTGAATGCTCTGCACTGTCAAAATATGCATTCAGATTCTTCTGGCCGGCCTCACAGAGGTGCAACAGCATTTCATCCGCATCGCTGTTTCCAAGTTTATTGATTGAATAAACAGCAATTGCGGCAACTATAATAACTGCAATGACAATGGTACACACCGTCAGCAGAGTAAATTTTGTTCGTATTGACTTCATGCCATTTTATCCTTTCCGGAATGCATCTATCGTCAAATAAAAACGTCAACAAGGTTAGAAAATCCCAATTCTCCAATAATAATTGTAACAATGAAGAATAAAATGAATATTAATGCACTATAAAAAAACAATTACAATAACATCAAAAAACCTGCAAGACAAACAATTGTTGTCTTACAGGTTTTACTCACCATCTCCAAGTCCGTAGCAGAGAATTTCATTATATCTGGCATTGGCTTCCTCACTGGCTTTCTTATCTTTCCATCTGCTCACATCACTGCAAATAGCCAGCATCTCGTCCACTATAAGCTCAGCACTTCTTGGTTTCACATTATACAAATACGCCAACATACGCTGCATAGCTTTGGGGCTTCCAAGCTGCCTTGCCACCTGATCTCCCAGTTCTCCCGGAAACCCTAGCTGTTCCACAACATGAACCAGCTCATCATGGGCCCTCGCCCATTCCACTCTGTTATCCATAACTCCTTCTCACGGATTAGCTCTAATTATCTAAATCCTTGCTTTCCACATCTATGATTTCCTGCTTCGCCTCTGCCTTTGGCTCCACTTCCACGCTCTCCACGTCGACAATCTCTTTCCTGTTGACCTTGTCAACCTTGTGAATTCTTGAGATGATCCAAAGGTTTGAAGCACCGTTGTACGCAAGTGCTGCACCGATTATCTGCACCACATATTTAACCATGGTTATAGGATTGAAAACAAGAAACGCTCCTGCCGCAATCGTAAGCGCCGCAAGAATAAGCGCAACCCACCAGTTTTTATAACTGTTTTTTCCAAGACTGAGAGTCTCACCCAGATTCATGATTCCGCTAAAAAGCATGATCACACCGGCAATAACGGGAATTATAGCCTCAAAAAATTCCGGATTAATCAAAATCCAAACGCCCACTACCGCGATAACAAGCCCAAATCCGAGTGAACCGTTCTTTGTTAGTACGTTCTGATTTTTCGATGCAAGTCCTGTCACCACAGATATCACTCCGGCGGCAAGTACTACTGCTCCAATAACCTTCGTAAGGATATTGAGTGAGGTTCCGGGAAGGAATATAAGAACCAGTCCAACCACGATAAGCGCTATTGCATCTACCAGAATATTCTTTTTAAGCCTTACGAAAAATCCCATATGGGACCTCCTTCATCTGTTCTTATTCTTCCTGAGACTCCTGTGGTCTGCACTCCTCAAGGAGTCTGTCCATCAGCTCATAGATTTCTTCTCTTCCGGCCTTACTCTGCGCCGAAAAAGGAAGAATCATTCCATCCTCAGGCATTCCAAGGGTCGTCTTTATCATATTCAGATGCTTCTCAAGCTGACTGTTCTTTATCTTATCAGACTTAGTAGCAATGATAATCGGGCTTACACCCTGCGAGACAATCCATTCATACATCAGCTTATCATTTGCCGAGGGCTCATGCCTTATGTCTATCAGCAGAAAAACCTGTTTAAGCATTCGGGATTTATTCAGATAATTCTCTATCATCTTTCCCCATTGCTTTTTCACAGACTCCGGAACCTTCGCAAAACCATATCCCGGAAGATCCACCAGATAAAACTCATTGTTAATGTTGTAATAGTTTATTGTCTGAGTCTTTCCCGGTTCCTGACTCACTCTGGCATAATGCTTGCGGTTCATAAGTCCGTTGATCAAAGACGATTTTCCTACATTACTTTTCCCCGCAAATGCAAACTCCGGTTTATCATTCTGGGGAAGCTTACTCGTAACACCTATTACAGTTTCAAGATTTACATTTTTAATTACCATAAAAAACCTCTTTAAAAAAGGCAGAAATGCTCTGCATCTCTGCCTCAAAAATCACTTCGCCGGTTTAAGTCTCTTAGCCTCATCCTTGTAAACAATCAGAGGACTTGAAGAACCGCTGACTGCTTCCTCGGTAACAACGCACTCTGAAATGTTGTCATCTGAAGGAATCTCGTACATAACATCCATCATAGCCTTTTCCATAATGGATCTTAAGCCTCTGGCACCGGTCTTCCTCTCGTGAGCCATCTCTGCGATCTTATCAATAGCGTCATCCTCGAAGGAGAGCTTAACATCATCAAAATCGAAGAGTTTCTGATACTGCTTAACAAGAGCATTTCTGGGCTCTGTAAGAATTCTTACAAGTGCCTCCTTGTTAAGGCCTTCAAGAGTAACACAAATCGGTACACGTCCTACGAATTCAGGAATAAGTCCGAACTTAGTCAGATCCTGAGGAGTAACCTCTTTTAATACTTCTCCGATCTCTCTCTCCGTCTTATCTGCAATCTCTGCATTGAAACCGATAGAATTGCGATCAAGTCTGGCCTCAACAATCTTATCAAGTCCATCAAAAGCACCACCGCAGATGAAAAGAATATTTGAAGTATCAATCTGGATAAGTTCCTGATGAGGATGCTTACGTCCACCCTGCGGAGGAACGCTTGCTGTTGTACCCTCGATTATCTTAAGAAGTGCCTGCTGAACACCCTCACCGGAAACATCACGGGTGATTGAAACGTTCTCACTCTTCTTGGTTATCTTATCAATCTCATCAATATAAACAATACCGTACTGTGCTCTCTCAACATCATAATCAGCTGCCTGAATGAGCTTCAAGAGAATGTTCTCAACATCCTCACCTACATAGCCGGCCTCTGTAAGAGTTGTAGCATCGGCAATTGCAAAAGGAACGTTTATAATCTTTGCCAGTGTCTGTGCAAGGTAGGTCTTACCTGAACCGGTGGGACCAACCATGATAATATTGCTCTTCTGAAGCTCAACTTCATCGTCAACACCCCGAGCCTTGGGAGCCATAACACGCTTATAGTGGTTATAAACCGCTACAGAGAGAACCTTTTTAGCCTCGTCCTGACCGATTACATAGTCATCAAGGAAGCTCTTAATCTCAACGGGCTTAAGAAGATTAATGTCCCTGTCATCATGCTGCGTGGGCTCATCTTCAAATTCCTCTTCAATGATATCGGCACAGATGTCTACACACTCATCACAGATGTAAACGCCTGCAGGTCCTGCAATCAGCTTCTTGACCTGGTTCTGTGTCTTGTTACAAAATGAGCAACGAATCTCACCGTTGTTTTTACCTGCCATAATTACTTATCCTTTTCTTCCTTTGGTCTTGATTCAATTACTGAATCGATAAGTCCATACTCAAGAGCCTCCTGAGCTGTCATCCAGTTATCGCGCTCAGTATCTGCTGCGATCTGCTCATAGGGCTTTCCTGTATTCTCTGATAAAAGAGTATTCAGTTTTTCCTTTGTACGAATGATGTGCTTAGCCGCAATCTCAATCTCAGTTGCCTGACCCTGAGTTCCTCCGAGGGGTTGATGAATCATGATCTCCGCATTGGGAAGAGCCATACGCTTGCCCTTAGCGCCGCCTGCAAGAAGGAATGCTCCCATACTTGCTGCCATACCGATGCAGATTGTGCTGACATCGCACTTGATGTAATGCATTGTATCGTAGATAGCCATTCCGGATGTGATCTCACCGCCGGGGCTATTGATGTACATGTGAATATCCTTACTGGGATCCTCTGCTTCGAGGAACAGGAGCTGAGCTACTACAACGCTGGCTGATACGGAATTAACCTCCTCACCCAGGAACACAATACGCTCCTTCAAAAGTCTTGAATAAATATCGTATGAGCGCTCACCGCGGCTCGTCTGTTCTATGACATAAGGTATTAAACTCATTTAAATCGCTTCCTCTCTGTTATATTTAGAATATAATACCAAATTATTATACCCCATTTTATTCATTTTGCGCAACCTTAGTAAAATACGCCCACAAAAAACCTCCCTGAATATTGTAATTCAGGGAGGTGAATATTTTATTTATTTAGAGAAAGAATTATTCCTCTGTCTTCTTTGCTGCAGTCTTACGTGTGCGCTTCGGCTTCTCCTCAGCTGCATCGTCGTCCTTCTTAGCTGCAGTCTTGCGAGTACGCTTCGGCTTCTCTTCGCCTGCATCTTCGCTCTTCTTAGCTGCTGCCTTCTTAGTAGTCTTCTTAGCACCAACTTCCTTAGCGTTCTCTACAAGGAACTTAGCTGCCTTCTGAACAAGAAGATCATCCTTAAGAGTCTTGATCTCGCGCTCGCCCATGAGCTCCTTAACCTTGTCAGCTTCCATGTTGTACTGCTTAGCCATCTTCTCAAGTTCTTCCTGAATCTCATCCTCTGAGATCTCGAACTTCTCAGCTGCAGCTACAGCCTCAAGAACAAGTCTTGACTGGATACGCTCTACAGCCTGAGGCTTAACCTGCTCCATCATCTGATCAACAGTGTTGCCTGTGTACTGCATGTACTGCTGCATGTTCATGCCCTGATACTGAAGTCTCTGAGCAAAGTCATTAACGATCTGTCTCTGCTGTGTTTCGATCATCTTCTCAGGAAGCTCCATCTCAGCGTCCTCGATAACAGCCTTAACTGCCTCATCCTCACGCTTAGCCTTAGCTTCGTTTTCCTTGCGCTCTGCAAGCTTCTTCTTAACATCTTCCTTGTACTCAGCTACTGTCTCGAACTCAGAAACATCGCTTGCGAACTCATCGTTAAGCTCAGGAAGCTCTCTGGTCTTGATAGCCTTAACTGTACACTTGAAGGTAGCATCTTTTCCTGCAAGATCCTCTGAATGATAATCCTCAGGGAACTTAACATTAACTTCACCCTCTGTACCGATCTCGAAGCCTACAAGCTGTTCCTCGAATCCGGGGATGAAAGAACCTGAACCGATTGTAAGAGGATAATCTGTACCCTTACCGCCCTCGAAAGCAGTTCCGTCAACAAATCCCTCGAAATCAAGAGTTACAATATCGCCATCCTCAACCTTGCGGTCTGTAACCTCGATTGTTCTTGCGTTTCTATTACGCTCCTGATCGATCTCAGCATTGATCTCGTCCTCGGTTACGTCAAGATCCATCTTCTCAACCTCAACACCCTTGTACTTGCCAAGCTTAACTTCAGGCTTAAGAGCAACAGTTGCTGTGAAGATGAAAGGCTTGCCTGCCTCAAGCTGTGATACTTCGATATCGGGATTGGAAACAACGTCCTCACCACACTCATCAACAGCCTTGGGATACTCCTCGTTGATAACCTCGTTAGCAGCATCCTCGAAGAATACTTCCTTACCGTACATACGCTCGATCATATGACGGGGTGCCTTACCCTTACGGAATCCGGGAATCTGGATCTTGTTCTTCTGCTTGTTGTAAACCTTGTCGATTGCCTTGTCGAAATTCTCAGCTGCAACTTCGATTGTAAGCTTAGCCATGCTCTTCTCGAGCTTTTCTACTGATACGCTCATCTTTACGTAATTCCTCCTATTACTACATATAAAATCGTTGTAACTATCCGTATCTACAAATCGAATGATTTAAAATAGCTACAAATTAATGTACACAACTCAGATTGTGATATATAAAACGACCTGTGCTACTTACCTCGGCACAGTCGCCTAAAGATTATAGCACAGGTCTGATTTATTTTCCATATTAATTTGCAATTCACAAAAAGAGTCTCAAATGCTTGATTTTTGAGGTGTTTCAGAATAGTCTCACACCTTCTCCGTACTCATATGTGCATTGCTGAATCTGACGTCACCGGTAACATCCTCATCAAACCAGTCCGCCATACAATAGGCTGCTGCCGCTTCTTCGCTTGGAAACTCCACTTCAGCCAGAATTCTGCCATCGAATGGTGCTCCGAAAACATCCAGTTCGATCTTAATATCTCCGCTTTCAAATGCTTCTCTTGTTTCGGAATTCCTCCTCAAAAAACCATCTTCAAACGCATCCTCATTTACAGGGATAATATACCTCTTTTTCCTGATTACATTACCGTCTGCCTTTTCCACAAGATGATCATATGAGTCTTTATCAAGCGGAAGGTTATATTCAATTTTGCCTATGTCCTTTTGAACGTCGGTATTGTCACAAGCTACGCTTTCCGGATCGTTTTGCCCGGATATTCCGAATCCCTTGTAACTTTTATAGGTCATATAATATCTATCATCCTCGCGTCTTACCCTAATTGCGGGCACAACACTAAGATACCCCTGTTCAATAATATGTACAGGATATTTTTCCAGATTCTCGGGCAATTTCTTAACTGTAAATTTTCTTTCAATCTCAAGTCCCATATTCTAATCCTACAGCCTGAATACAACCTTTTTTCCGAGTTCGTCTGCTGCCTCTTTGCCGCAGAAGCGCTCAACAATAGCGAGTCCGAAAGGAATAGCTGTTCCCATTCCCCTGCTTGTCAAAATATGTCCATCGACTGTAGTCTCCGTCATCTGCACATCGGCACCTTTAAGTTCTCCCTCAAGTCCCGGGAAAACACATGCCTTCCTGCCGTTTAAAAGTCCTGCTCTTCCGAACACGCCGGGTGCTGCGCATATAGCGCTGATATACTTGCCCGCCGCATCAAAAACGCGAACCTGTTCCATAAGCTTTTCTGTCTTTTCAAGGTTTGTGGTTCCGGGCATTCCTCCGGGAAGAACTAACATATCCATAGCATCAAACTTAACATCAGACAAAAGCTTATCAGCTTTCACCTCAATTCCGTGGGATCCGGTAACGGAGAGCCCCTCCATAACTGATACCATGTCAATATTAAGTCCGGCTCGTCTGCACAGGTCAACCACTGTAAGAGCCTCTATCTCCTCAAATCCGTCTGCAAGAAAAATTGCAATATCAGCCATTCTCATATCCTCCAACTGTCAAAAAACATTTTCAAAAACTTCTATCACTTACCAAGCCTCAGCTCACCGCTGTCATAGCTTGATGCTCTCTCATCAAGAACTTCTTTTAGCCCAAGATCCAGCAATCTCGAGTACTCCTCATGCTGTGTCCTGTCAAATTCACTTGTGGGACAACATATCAGATTATACGCATATTCCACCAGCGCCACATCGAGATCAACCTGATATTTCACCTCGGATTCAAGCACACTGCTGCAGGTAGGGAATGTAAACTGATCCGTCACACATACATCATAGTAATTCTCAAACCAGTCCGGTGTTTCCCATCCGCAATTTTCCGTCCACAGAGACACCTGAGCTTCCTTGTCATCAACAAAATCAAAATGTTCATTTACTATGCAGTAATCACCTGGCGTCCCGGAATAGCCGCGCGAGAACAGATGCTCCTTTGACATGGTCATAGCTGCGCCAGATTCAGTATCTTCATGATCCGGTGTAAAGTTTACCATCTCGGCATTAGCAGGATCTGCAAGCCAGTTGAGATATTTCACAACCGCATCTGTCTTATCCTTACTGGTAGCAGGAACCATCACATACATTCCGTAATCCGGCTCCGCCACATTTCTGTACCCTCCCCCGGGAAGATCAAAACACAGAATCGGATCAAGTTCTATAGTAGGATCCTTTTCCTTCAAAATAGATACATAAGTAAAAGGGCTGGCCGAATCATCCACCAAAAAGCCGACCTTTCCCGCCTCTGCATCCGCAACATATTTTGAATTATCCGAATCTGCAGTAAAATCCAGAGAGATAATCCCATCATTGTAGAGCTTGTTTAGTACTCTCAGTCCTTCTACTGCCCCTTCAGCCACAACCATATATCTCTCGGAATAGATGAATGCATCCCTCTCCGAAAGATTCTCCACATAGGAACCGACAAAGCCCTGATAAAAACGTTCAGAATGAACATCTCCGCCCATAGCCCAGGGAATTACGCCATCCACTCCTCCGGGATTTTGCTCTTTTACAGCATACAAATAAGATATAAGTTCCTTCTTGGTCTTAGGCACACTGATTCCCAGCGCATCACACCAGTCTTTTCTGATATAGGCGGTATGCCTTGGGGACTTAAAGCCTCTCCTTTTCATTACAGCAACCTGAAGATCATTATAGGAACCCATATACTGAATATCACCGATGTATTTCTCAATATTCTGACCGTACTTTGACAGTGATTCGGTTAGATCCGCAACCTTGCCCTGCTTTGTCATATATCCGAACACAGAGGATGAATATGTGAAAACAATGTCCGGCGCTATGTTCTCATCGACCATCTTCTTGATGGTTTCATCAGAAGTGGATCTTCCCACGCTTACAAAATGAACATCTATGCCACACTCATCCTTTACCTTGGCTCTTATCCAGTTAGCGAGCGTATTATCATCAGCTGTGTAACCTTCAGGCATGTTGTCACGATCCCACACCATACAGGTTATGGAATTAACGTCTACCTGATTATCATCGTTTTCAACCGTCTGCTGCTCACCAAGTGCACCACAGCCCACAGTAACAGTCAAAAATGATACCGTTAAAAATACGCTTATTGCCCGGGATAATCTACTCATAGTAAGTCCTCACATTAAGTCACATTCACCTTAGCTCGGAGCATTTATCATCTACAGTCAAAACAATTTCGCTATACTTTTATAAAGCACTTCTTCCGTAAGTCTTTGCCATATCAAGCATCTTTTCCGCAAGTTCATCGGTAAGCACACCGTTCTTCATGCGCCAGGTCCAGTTCTTACCGAGAGTCGAGGGAATATTTATTCTCGCCTCACTTCCGAGTTCGAGATAATCCTGCATGGGAATTATCGCTGTTTCGGATACACTTGCAAAAGTAGCACGAATAAACTCCCAAACAACGCCCTTGTTACTCTTAATATTCAGATACTTCTTGGCAAAACGCTTGTCTTCCCTTGGTATCGTATTAAACCAACCGAGAGTTGTATCATTATCATGCGTTCCCGTATATACTATGCTGTTTTGCACATAGTTATGCGGCAGATAATCACTCTCTTCTCTGGCGTCAAATGCAAATTGCAGAATCTTCATTCCCGGGAATCCGGTTCTCTTAACCAGCGCAATAACAGAAGGAGTCAGGTATCCCAGATCCTCCGCAATCACTCTGCAGTTACCGAGCTCTTTTTTCATAACATCAAAGAGCTTGTAACCCGGGCCCTTCACCCAAGTTCCGTTCTCAGCAGTAGGCTCGCCGAACGGGATGGAATAGTATTCATCAAAACCGCGGAAATGATCAATTCTGACTACATCATAAAGCTCATAGCAGCTCTTTATGCGCTTAATCCACCATTTAAAGCCGGTCTTCTCGTGATAATCCCACTTATATAAGGGATTGCCCCAAAGCTGTCCTGTTCTTGAAAAAGAATCCGGAGGGCAACCGGCAACCGCTATCGGAAGGTTCTTCTTATCCAGCTGGAAAAGCTTGGGATTTGCCCAGGTGTCAGCCGAATCAAAGGCGACATAAATCGGGATATCACCGATAATGTCTATATTCTTCGAATTAGCATAGGCTTTTAGTTCAAACCACTGCTTCATGAAAATATACTGTTCAAACTCATAGAGTCCGATTCTGTCAGCATACTTTTCTCTTGCAGTCTCCAGTGCTTCCTTTTTTCTGAGCCTGATATCCTCCGGCCACTCATTCCAGCTAAGGCCGTCATAGCGCTTCTTAAGTGCCATATAAAGAGCATAGTCAGAAAGCCAATCCGAATTCTTCTTCACAAAGGCTTCAAACTCTTTTTTAAGCGCAGGCTTCGCTTTTTTCTTGCTGTTTTCGGAGAGACCGCTGTTAACATAAGCGGTGTAAAGTGTAAGATCACGAGCCTTGAAAAGTCTCTCATAATCCACAAACTCCTCGCTGTTTCCGAAGTTTACCTTATCAACCTCGTCCTTCTTCAAAAAGCCCATCTCTATCAGCTTCTCAAGATCGATAAAATACGGATTTCCCGCAAAGGTTGAGAAAGACTGATACGGAGAGTCTCCGTAGCTTGTGGGACCAAGCGGCAGTATCTGCCAATAGCTCTGTCCGGATTTTTCAAGAAAATCCACAAATTCATATGCTTCCTTGGAAAATGTTCCGATGCCGTACTTAGAAGGAAGGCTGAATACAGGCATCAGTACGCCGCACCTTCTTTTGTTTTTTACTTTTTTTGCCATTTTTTCTATCCTTTTCTTTTTTCCCTCATCCGTCAGCTCCGCTGACACCTTCTCCAAAGGAGAAGGCAAGAGTTATTATCATAGTCCGTTGTCTCTGATTCCCCAGATAAGATTACGCCACTGCTCCATCTGTTCGGTTGTCATGAAGCCGTTTGAAGTTCCCATATATCCGATCTTGTAGGATGAGAACAAAAGCGCATTCTTGATGGAGTTGACCGAATCCTCGGTCTCCTGGTAATAGTGCAAAAAGCACGAAAACAGCGCATTACCGGCACCCACCGTATTGACGATTTCATTTGTCTTAACGGTCTTGTAATCGGCAATGAATTCACCCTTTTTATCAAACAGGATAACACCCTTGGAACCGCGGCCCATGATGATGATCTCGGTACCGTAGGTCTTACTTATTCCGCGGATGAAATCATAAGGATCTTCCTCGAGCTGATCATCCGAGAAATACAGAATAGTAGCCGCATCCAGGAAATCTCTGTTGTATTTTTCCTTTTCCCTGCAGAAATTACGGATGTTAACCGCTACCTTTTTCCCGCACTCAGCTGCAGCTACGGCAAAAGGTCTGCAGAAATTCGCATTCGCAAGAACTACCATGTCTGCCCAACCCGCAAGAGGTGCAAACATTGACATGTCATAAACTTTGTCGCGCAGATCCTTGATATCCTCGAATATCTGTCTTCTGCGTTCCTTGTCATAGAGAATTACACAGTTCGGAGTTTCCTCCATCATCTGCACAACATATTTTGTAGAGAGTTCAATCTTGCTCCCCGGAGGGTTAAGATCTTCAACGGACTTATCCCTTCCGATGATGGACATGAATTCAACCTCATCACCAAGCCATCTGAGCGCCAGGGACTCATTATAAGCATCGCCGCCAAGTCCGGTATAAATGGAATTGACCTCTGTTGTGAGCGGCGCATACTCAATTGGGACCTTATTAACTCTGACAATTGTCTCAACCTGCGTGATACCTGCTACGACGAATTTTCCCATGTGTGCCTCCTTTGTATAGGATAATGTACCTGATAGGAGTGTCAGAAAAACGATTTCCTAACAGGCAAAATTTTTATGATTAATCATATGTAACTGCTCTAAGCATGTTCATATGTTTCATAACCTCTTCAAAATAATCCTCCGGCTGAAAAATTCCCTCTCTGAACATTCTCTCCAAAATCTCTTTATTTATCATCTGAATCATGTCACCGACAAGCTGATAGTTGGCGCCCGGCTTAAATCTTGTGATGTCACCTCTGTCCAAAATGCTCTGTATCATTGCTTCGTAACCTTCTCTGGTCTGAAGAATCGCAGATGCTGCCTCCGGTGTATCTTCGGCTTCCGCTTTGTATAAAAACAGCTGAATATACGGATACTGCTGCATGCAGACAGATAATACCTTTTCAATTTCCTCTCTTATAGTGAAAAAGTCGGTGATATCACCTGATACAGCGGCGCGTATCTCCAAATTGATAACGCGGATGCTGTAATCGTACACAAACTGGTAAAGTCCCAGCTTGGTCTCAAAATAATGAAAAATCAGCCCCTTGCTGATTCCTGCCAGCTTAACGATATCGTCCGTACTGGCATGGAGATAACCGCCGAGAGCAAAGGCTCTAAGCGCAGCGTTGATGATACGATCCTGTTTTTCCTTCTTAAGATCAAAAAATTTCTCGTTCATTAAAAACGCGTCTCCTAAAATTGACCGGACTAGTCCATTTCAATATAGCATTTCACGTCTCTTTTTACAACATTTTGCTGACAAATGCTTTTCTTATCTGACGATTTGTATTAAAATAAATTTTGCAATATGAAATTCTCTTACGAGGAGGGTACAATGGCTAAGCATTTCGGAAAAGTAGTATTATTTGCAGCTGCTCTGGGAGCTGCAGCAGCCGGTGTTTATTACTATCTTACTCAGAAGGACAGCGTTCTTACTGATGATTTTGATGAATTTGACGACTTCGAAGATATCGATGATTTCGAAGATGATGATACCGGAAGCCCGTTTAAACGTCGCTATGTAAATCTCGGCGATTCAGAGGAGGAATCTGAAGAGGAAGCTTCTTCAGAGGAAGAAAGTGTTCCCGATAAAACTGAGGAATTCTTCGATGATGATGAGGATGACGACATTAACGACCTCAAGAAGATGGACGGTGCTCTGTAAACTACTGCAGCAATAAACCCTCCGCTACATGTTCGTAGCGGAGGGTATTTTTTATCAGTATATCTGCCAAAGTGGCACAGCTTATTCAGCGGGAGCGGCTGCTTCTGCTTTTTTCTTTGCTTCTGCCACAAGGTCTTTAAGATCCTTTGCCTTTTCCTTGATACGGGAATTAGCAACCCTGGAACCGATAATATTAGATATCATTCTGTTCGCAAGATCAAAATCTTCAACCTCCATAGCAATGGCTGCCATGAGATAATCGGTAGTGGTCGCATCCATTCCGGCGATCTGAGTTTCGCTCTGCCTTGCAATTACGAAACCATCGAGAGCCTTCTTAAGGAGTTCCTTCTCCTCTGCCTCATTCTTCTTCTTTTTCGCCTCATAATCGGGAGCTGCAGGATCAAGATGCTCTGTCTCGCCTCTTATAAGCCATGCCATCTTAAGGCATAGATATGCCTTCTCCGAATTCTTGGACTTCTTGACCATGGCTGTTGCTATGGCAAGTTCATAGCGCATGCGTGCTTCTTCATAAGTGTAAGTTGTTTCACTGAATTGCTGCTTTTTATAATTTGCACTTATCTTACTTTTTACTTCATCAATCTGGAACTTTGTAAGATTGCCGAAGTACCTTGCCATTACCGAATAACCGCATTCAGGGCAGGTTACGATCTCATACTTACTGGGATCCATTTCATCGTAAACCGGGCGAAGATCCACATCCTGGCTCTTCATCCTTACCTTACCCGAGCGAAGCGTCTTTACATTGAACTTAGCCTCACAGATAGGGCAGGTATAGCCTTTATCAAAAAGAAGAGTCTCTTCGTTTATTACTACCGGAGCCTTCTTGGGTTCTTCCTTCTTGGCTGCAACCTTCTTTTTGGGATCCTCATATAGTTCTTCATCCTCTAATGCACCAAGACCAAACTTCTTTAATCCATCCAAAAATCCCATGATATTACCCCTCATCAATAGAAAAAATTAAAAAGTTACGCTTTAGGTAAAACAAAAGAACTCTTAAGAGAAACTATACGGTTGAAAACAGGTGCCCCGTCTTTGGAATCCTTGCTGTCCACACAGAAGAATCCGTTTCTCACAAACTGGAATTTATCATAAGCCTTGGCTTCCATAAGCTCAGGCTCCAGCTTCGCATTTTTAATCACGGTGATGGAATTGGGATTGAGGTTAAGTGATCCGTCCTCGTTATATACACCCTTTTCCTCATCTATGATATTTTCATAAAGGCGAACCTCTGCCTCTCCGCACTTCTCAGCTGATACCCAGTGAATAGTACCCTTAACCTTTCTGCCGTCCGGGCTGTCTCCGCCCTTTGTCTCGGGATCATAGGTGCAGTGAATTTCAGTCACCACTCCGTTTTCATCCTTGACGCATCCGGTGCAGGTTACAAAATACGCATTCATCAGACGAACTTCGTTTCCGGGGAAAAGTCTGAAGTACTTCTTCGGAGGCTCCTCCATGAAATCTTCACGCTCAATCCAAAGCTCTTTTCCAAACGGAATCTCTCTGTTTCCGAGCTCGGGTGCTTCCTTGTTGTTCTCGATAGGAAGCATCTCAACCTGTCCCTCCGGATAGTTATCAATGATAAGCTTAACCGGATCGAGGATCGCCATCATTCTCTTAGCCTTAGGCTTCAAGTCCTCACGGATACAGTACTCAAGCATCGCATAATCAGCTGTGGAATTAGCCTTACTTATACCGCAAAGCTCTACAAACTTCTGAATTGACTCGGGTGTGAATCCGCGTCTTCTCAGAGCTGCGATGGAAACAAGTCTCGGATCGTCCCATCCGTCTACAATTCCGTCCTCTACCAGCTTCTTGATATATCTCTTACCAGTAACAACGTTCTGCAGATAAAGCTTTGCAAACTCAATCTGACGCGGAGGATTCTCATATTCGCACTCGATTTTCACCCAGTCATATAAAGGTCTGTGGTCCTCAAACTCAAGTGTACATATGGAATGTGTGATTCCTTCCTCAGCGTCCTCGATGGGATGAGCAAAATCGTACATAGGGTAGATACACCACTTGTCGCCTGTACGCGCATGAGTCATGTGCGCAACTCTGTAGATGATCGGATCACGCATGTTGATGTTAGGTGATGCCATATCAATCTTGGCTCTGAGTGTCATCGCACCATCCGGCACGCTTCCGCTCTTCATCTCCTCGAAAAGACGAAGGTTCTCTTCAACACTTCTGTCCCTGTTGGGATCATCTTTTCCGGGCTCTGTGAGAGTTCCTCTGTACTCACGCATCTCTTCTGCTGTGAGCTCAGATACGTATGCCTTGCCTTTTTTTATAAGCTTAACTGCGTTCTCATACATCTTGTCAAAATAGTCGGATGCATGGAAAAGTCTGTCCTCATAATCAGCCCCAAGCCAGTTCACGTCCTCGATAATGGCATCCATGAACTCGGATTTCTCCTTGGTGGGGTTAGTATCGTCAAATCTCATGTTGAACTTACCGCCGTATTCCTTGGCAAGTCCGTAGTTTAAGAGAATACTCTTAGCGTGTCCTATATGTAAAAAGCCGTTTGGCTCCGGAGGAAATCTGGTAACAACGTGGTCGTATACCCCTTCCTTTAAGTCCTTATCGATTTCCTGCTCAATAAAATTTCTTGATTCTTCTGACATGTTTCTATTTCCAACTTTCTAATAATGTTTCCCCTCAGACTATACATAGTTCATTTTATCATCAAATATACTTTTTCTCAAACTCCTCCGCGGGCATGGGTTTTCCGAAATACTCACCCTGCACAAGCGGAACCTTAAGTCCTTTTAAGATGTCGATCTGAGTCTTCTCTTCAACACCCTCGACACATACACTGGCACCGATTGCCCCGGAGAGATCCATGAGTGAGACAATAAGCGACTTAGCATACTCCTCTTTTTCAAGCTGTGAAGATATGGTTCTGTCGACCTTGACCGTGGCAAAAGGAAGCGCGCGAAGTCCGTTTATGGAGCTGTAGCCCGTTCCGAAATCATCAAGAGATAGCCGAACTCCCATCTCGCTTATCTTTTCCATCGCTCCTTTTGTACGCTCCGTGTTATTCATAGTGAGAGCCTCTGTCACATCAAGGACCATCTGCGAAGGCTCTATCCCTGCCTCTTCAACTGCCGTCTTAAGCTTGCCGGCGATGTCAGGCTGCATCAGCTGAACCACGGACATATTCACATGGATGCTGATCTTCCTTCGAAGCTTCTTACTCCATTTTCCGCAGCACTTCGCTGCCTCTCTAAATACGTGTTCTCCGATGGGATTTATAAGTCCCAGATATTCCGCAAGGGAAATAAACTCCGACGGGCTAACCGCGCCAAGTATGGCACTGTTCCATCTGACAAAAGCTTCCGCCCCAACAACTTTGGGATTCTTACCCTTGATATCCATAAGCGGCTGGAAATGCACCGAGAACTCCTTGCATCCGTCCTCCACAGCCTTGTACATAGCTTTTTCCATATCAAGGCGCCTTATGGTGGAAGCATCTATGCTTTCCGAATACTGAGAAATCCTGTTCTTTCCTGATTTCTTAGCTTCGTACATCGCTATATCCGATTTTCTTATAAGTTCCTCCACCGTATCTCCGGCAGTCGGAAACTCGACGGTACCCATACTCATGGTGCAGTAGTAGTCGCCGTCCTTTAGGTACCAGGGTGTGGCAAAAGCGCGGCGTATCTCTTCCAGAATACTGTCCAGTTTATCGTAGCTTTCAGGAGGAACGATAATTACAAACTCATCTCCACCCATGCGGTAGCAGGAATTCTGCACACCATCGATATTCTTTATTGCGGTGGAAATATCCTGAAGCAAAATATCGCCATACTGGTGTCCCAAACCGTCATTGATTTTCTTGAAATCATCGAGATCGAGGTACATCAGCATACCCTTAGTGCCCTTTTTCTTAGCCTGTTCGATATATGTGACCAGATCTCTCTCACAGCACAATCTGTTAAAAAGTCCTGTAAGGAAGTCAGTGTATGCCTGCTGTTCTATACGTTTCTGATAAATCTTTTTCTCGGTTATCTCATAGATGGCACAAAGTGAAACAAGTCTGTCATCAACCCACTTGATCCTTGTATAGTAAAGGTCGTACCATCTGTCCTTCTCATCGTAATAGATTTCATAATTTCCGCTGTGGGAACGCGGAGGAATATTGCCTTCAAACAGATCCTTGAGCTTATTCTTCTGAAGCTCCTTTGCAAAGTGCTTGCGAAGACTTCTGTTTGCAAATAGAAGTTCATCGGTCTTCATACAGCGCACATAGATCGAACTTCCCACATTATCAAGAACCGCCTCCAGCGACTGGAAAGAACTGGCGATAGAGTTCTTCTGAATTCTCTTTGTAATGATATTCTGAAGAATTTTTATTGAATCATTTATGAATTTGATGTCGTCTACAAGCCAGTCTTTACCACGGTTATCCTCCCTCGTCTCTGCAAAACATGCATAGAAAGGAGTCTGATCCGAAATCATGATCGGTACGGAAACAACGGCCTTGATTCCAAGGTCCTGCAGCTGTTCCTTTTCACCGGAGTTCATTGTCGTACTTGAAGAAACCGCTATCATCTGAGGATGGCCGATAAACCAGCAGGGATCCAAATCCTTTTCCTCTTCGAAGAGCCTGAAAACACCCTGCCCCGTCCACTGCACAACGATATCCATGAGGTCGTCCTCGGAATGCATGCGGCAAATGAAAGAATTGCTGATATCAAGATATTCGCATATCTTCTTTAAGATATTCAGCATGATATCTTCTATTTCATCATCACTGTCGAGAAGTGATACTATCTCTGTCATCAGTTCCGCTCTGTGGAACGATAGCTTGAAATCCTCCGAGCGCTTGAAATTCTCAGCTGTCGAAGCGGCAGCCTGATTCTCGGATTTGAGTGCGCCGACAAGTGCAACCGAAGTAACCCTAAGGAAATCCAGGGAATTATAGAATTTCTTTTCACTTGTAATATAGGAAAAATCTGTAATAGGCTGCTCTGTGTAGAGATCGGGCTCATACTCGGCATCCTTTAAGATGGCACATACTATCCAGACGAGCTGCGGCTGTCCGTCGAGCTTGGCTGCAACCGCCGCCACTCGGAGATTTGGAATCATGGTTCGCTCAACCGCCTGATCCTCAAGCTCACCCTCCGTAACTCTCTGAAAAATGTTCCTTATATGAATTTCATCAACAGCCTTTTTTATTGTCGGAAGTTCAAGAAGATCACCCGAAAAATCGGTAATCTTCTCTCCCGAGGAATCGAGGCAGCATAAATACACTCCTGCCATAGCTGCGAAGCTGTCCTGCCACCTGCGGAGTTCTTTATCCTTAAGCCTTATGAAATTGCCGGGATTTTTCCTGGTATCTCGATCCAAAGCTGTCTCCTTCAGATATTTGTAAATTCTATTATATCACTATTCTATAAAGAGAACATAAAAAAAGCCTTCCCCCATTTTTTGGGGGAAGACATAGGAAGTTCTGCTCTCACTACGTTCGCCAGAACAACTCCATCCCACTAAGCTCGAAAGAACCTCGCTAAGTGGTATAGGTTTATTCATCCACGCTATAGTTCGGAGCTTCCTTCGTGATATGAATATCATGAGGATGACTCTCCTTAAGTGCAGCGCTTGTCATCTTTATAAATTTACCGTTCTCATTAAGTTCCTTGATTGTCTCGCATCCGCAGTAACCCATACCTGCACGGAGACCGCCGATAAGCTGGAATACTGTGTCCTCAACTGTTCCCTTGTAAGCAACACGTCCTTCAACACCCTCGGGAACAAGCTTCTTTGCGCCTTCCTGGAAGTAACGATCCTTTGAACCGTTCTCCATAGCTGAGATAGAACCCATTCCGCGGTAAACCTTGTATTTTCTTCCCTGGAAAAGCTCGAACTCACCGGGAGCCTCATCACAGCCTGCAAACATTGAACCCATCATTACAAGACTGCCGCCTGCTGCGATTGCCTTTGTGATATCTCCTGAGTACTTGATACCTCCGTCTGCGATGATCGGAATACCATAATCCTTAGCTATTGAGTAGCAATCCATAATAGCTGAAACCTGAGGAACACCGATACCAGCAACAACACGAGTTGTGCAGATGGAACCGGGTCCGATACCTACCTTAACAGCATCTGCGCCTGACTCGATAAGAGCCTTGGTAGCTGCCGCAGTTGCAACGTTACCAGCAATAACCTGAAGATCCGGGAACTTTTCCTTAATCATTCTGAGGCATTTAAGAACGTTCTCTGAATGGCCGTGAGCTGAATCAAGAACAACACAATCAACCTTAGCGTCTACAAGAGCACCTACTCTGTCAAGAACATTGGCACTGATTCCAACACCTGCGCCGCAGAGAAGACGACCCTGATCGTCCTTTGCTGAAAGAGGATATTTTATTGTCTTTTCAATATCTTTTATAGTGATTAGTCCAACGAGATTGTAATCATCGTCAACGATAGGAAGCTTTTCCTTCTTGGACTTCGCAAGGATCTGCTTTGCTTCCTCAAGAGTGATTCCTTCCTTGGCAGTTACAAGATTCTCACTTGTCATGATGTCTCTGATCTTCTGATCAAAGTTCTGCTCGAATTTAAGATCGCGGTTGGTTATGATTCCAACAAGCTTTCTGCCCTCTGTGATCGGCACACCGGAAATTCTGAACTTAGCCATAAGAGCGTCTGCATCAGCAAGTGTGTGATCGGGAGAAAGAGAAAATGGATCAGTGATGACGCCGTTTTCAGATCTCTTAACCTTATCAACTTCATCGGCCTGATCTTCGATTGACATATTTTTATGGATAATACCGATACCGCCCTGACGTGCCATTGCAATAGCCATGCGGTGTTCTGTTACGGTATCCATTCCTGCACTCATCATAGGAATGTTGAGTCTGATCTTCTTAGTAAGGTTTGTGCTTACATCAATCATGTTAGGCACTACCTGCGAATATGCAGGAACCAAAAGTACGTCATCAAAAGTAATTCCTTCGCCAATAATCTGTCCCATTTTTCTCTCCTTTTAATCCATGAATACTTTACGGGGTGCTACGTTTTTAATAGCGTCTACTAGTTCTCTGTTAGGCTCGAGAATTACCTTCTCCCTGCCATCATAGTACATTGTGTAAGTTGAATCTTCACCCGCACCGGATGAATAATCAAGTGTTCTGTATTTGTCCTGTCTGCGATATTCGTCAAGATGATAAGACTTAGACGGAGCAAGCGCATCGATACGCTCTGTAGCGAAAGTTGCTATTCTTTTTCTTCTGCTCTTATTGAGAATTTTGTCCACGGTAACTTCACGCTCACAATACTGATATTCATACTCTATTGATGCATTCAGAGTCGCGAAATATGCTCCGACGGCGCATCCAATGAATACTATCATGAAAAGTATACCGCCACCAAGAAAGCTGATAATAAAAGAAAAAACAGCCATAATAATCATAAGATATTTAAGAAAAACCACTAACGGTCTGGGTTTTCCCGCAATCATACATTCCACATAACTGTTGTCATTCATCATGATATTGCACTTTTCCTTCCATATTTTTTAAACGTTATGATATATTAAGTGTATTCTCCCGTCAATAATAGTTTTAAACATATTTAAAAAAATATTGCGGGTGACCTAATTAAATTTGGATGGAGTATATGAAAAAATGAATATCAACGAAGAGAAGAGACACCAGTGGCAAGCCTTGAAAGGCATGGGCTTTAAGGCTCACTGGGATTATTTTTGGGATTACTACAAAATTCACGTCATCGTAGCTTTGATAGTGATTATCGGTATTGCTTCCTTTGCAAAGGAAATCCTTACAAGAAAACCCGATGCCATATCCGTCACCATAGTAAATGCGGCAAACACTCAGGATGCAACGCTTCTGCATGACGAATTTGCTGAGTATGAAAAAATCGACACATCACAATATAACGTACTTATAGATTCATCTTCAGTCATAAACATCGAGAATCCGGACAGTTACACAGTAGCTAATTCAGAGAGACTCTACGCAATGATAGCAGCTCATGATCTCGATGTGCTCATGGCCGATAAGGACGTATTCGATAACTATGCAAAGAGCGAACTGTTTTTGGATCTTAGGGAATGTTTCAGTGAAGAAGAATTAAAGAGTTTCGGTGACGCCGTTTATTACTTTGATACAGCTGATTATAACAGCAACGGTGAATATGACATGGATACCGGCGAGTATGTGAAAAATGAGAATGTTAAATCCGAATTGATTCCTGTAGGAATTGTTTTGAATGATAATCCTCACCTTACCGCAATGGGCTTTTACCCGGGAGTTTCACCCATCGTGGGGCTTGCGGTTTCAAGTGAGAGAACGGATGTAGGTGCGGACTTCATAAGATTTTTGATGCAATAACCCCCTCATCCGGCGCTTCGCGCCACCTTCCCCCAGAGGGGGAAGGCTTTTTTATTGCCTTCCCCTTGGGGGGAAGGTTTTTTATTGCCTTCCCCTTGGGGGGGAAGGTTTTTTATTGCCTTCCCCTTGGGGGGGAAGGTGGCAGCGAAGCTGACGGATGAGGGGATTATATTACAGCTGTGTTACTACAAAGATATCATAAATAGCCTTGATGGCTTTCTCAAAATCTCTGTTCTCAACACCGATGATAATGTTAAGCTCGGATGAACCCTGATCGATCATTCGGCAGTTTACATTGACATGTGCAAGTGCGGAGAAAATTCTTGCAGCGGTTCCGCGCTGTCTCTTCATTCCCCTACCAACGACTGCGATAAGCGCAAGGTCTGACTCAATCTCAAGAAGATCAGGCTTAGCCAGGCGGTGGATCTCTGAAACAACAGCCTGTTCCTTGTCGATGAACTCATCCTGGGCAACGAACACTGTCATAGTGTCGATTCCTGAAGGAACATGCTCGATTGAAATATTCTGATCTTCAAATGCCTGAAGAACTTTTCTCACAAATCCAACCTCTGAGTTCATCATATCCTTAGAGATGTTCACACAGCAGAAGCCTTTCTTTCCGGCAACACCTGTGATTGTGAACTTGGACTTCTTAGCAGTGGATTCAACGATCCAGGTGCCGCTGTCCTCAGGTCTGTTGGTGTTTCTGATATTGATCGGAATGCCCTCTTTTCTTACGGGGAAAATCGCATCCTCGTGAAGGACGGAAGCACCCATGTATGCGAGCTCTCGAAGCTCTGTATAAGTAATTGTCTGGATCGGAGCAGGTCTGTCGATGATTCGGGGATCCGCAACAAGGAATCCGGATACATCTGTCCAGTTCTCATATACGTCAGCGTGAATAGCACGTGCGATGATGGAACCTGTGATATCTGAACCACCTCTTGAGAAGGTCTTGATTCTGCCGTCTTCATAAGCACCGTAAAAACCGGATACAACAGCATACTCGATATTAGCCAGACGCTTCTGCATTCTTCTGTTAGTTATCTCTGCATCAAAGGAACCATCCTCATCAAAAAGAACAACTTCAGCGGGATCAATATATTCAAAGCCCAGGTACTGTGCCATGATCTTACCGTTTAAGTACTCACCTCTTGAAGCGGCATAATCACTTCCTGCCTTCTTCTTGAACTGCTTCTCGATCTCGGCAAACTCTTCCTTTAAGGACATCTTAAGCTTAAGTCCCTTTATGATCTCATTGAATCTTGCCTCGATTGCTGCAAGTTCCTTTGAAAAGTCTTTTCCGTTCTCAGCAAGTTCATAGGTCTGATAGAGCATATCCGTAACCTTGGTATCAAGGTTGGTTCTCTTACCGGGCGCAGATACAACAACATATTTGCGCTCCTTGTCACTCTTTACGATATCTGCTACCTTCTGAAACTGCTTTGCGTCGGCGCAGGAACTGCCGCCGAATTTCACTACCTTGCTCATTTCTTCACTCACTCCTCTGTTTATATTCCCCCTCATCCGTCAGCTTCGCTGACACCTTCCCCCCAAGGGGAAGGCTTATTGTTCTTGCCTTCCCCCTCTGGGGGAAGGTGGCGCGCAGCGCCGGATGAGGGGTTTTAATTACAACAATCTCAAATAGCTCCTCACTCCTCTGAGCTTCTCATACTTTTCCTTGAAGTCCTTCTCAGTCATCTCAGGTGTAATAAATGCGAACTCGCCGCTAACCTTATCTGACTTAACCTGCTTTACATCTCCGAAAAGCTCTTTTGCGCCGGCCTCTGCCGAAGCATCGCATCTCACAAAGAAATTCCTGATATCATCATTTATCGGTGCAACCTCTGCGGGAACATTTCTGAGGTTCCAGTCGATGTGCTTACCCTTGTGACGGACAATGTCAATTACATCTGCTACAACTGCGGAAGCAGTAGCCTTTTTTCCTGCTCCCTTACCGTAGTACATTACATCGCCGAGCATATTTCCGTGAACATCAATGGCATTGAATACACCGTTTACCATTGAAAGTGAATTGTCAAAAGGAATAAGGAAAGGAGCAACCATCGCAAAGAACTTGCCGTCCTCTCTCTTGCAGCTTCCGAGAAGCTTGATAGCCATGTTGAGCTCTCTCGCATACTCGAAATCTTCACCTGTAATCTTTGTAATTCCCTCTGTATAAATATCGTCGTGCTTTACAAACTGACCGCTCATAATGGAAGCAAGAATTGCGGTCTTTCTGCAGGCATCATGTCCCTCGATGTCAGCCTCGGGATTTCTCTCAGCATAGCCCTTATCCTGAGCCACCTTAAGCACTGCATCAAAATCGGCTCCCTCCTGATCCATCTTGGTCAGGATATAATTGGTTGTTCCGTTTAAGATACCTGTGATGGAATCAAGTCTCTCGTGGCGAATGGAATCATTCATGGAACGAAGAACCGGTATTCCGCCGCCAACACTGGCTTCAAACAGATAGCTTACATTGTTCTTTTTTGCAAGCTCTACGAGCTCAGGTCCGTGCGCTGCAACGAGTTCCTTGTTGGAAGTGCATACGCTCTTGCCACTCTCAAGTGCCTTCTTCTCAAAAGTGAAAGCAGGCTCAATGCCTCCCATTGTCTCACAAACAACTTCAATCTCAGGATCATTTAAGATTACATCAAAATCGTGTACTACCTGACTCTCATGCTTATCTCCCGGAAAATCCCTAAGATCCAGTATATATTTGATCTCAACTTTTTCACCGGCACTATCCTCAACGCAGGCTCCGTTTACATCCAGAACCTCTGCGACACCGCTTCCAACCGTGCCGTATCCTAATACTGCAATCTTTGCCATTTCGACTTCCTCCTAAATAGATAAATTTTTTCAAATGTAGGCTGCTAGACTTCGGTGCTTCTGCCGATTATCTGCACCTTATGTACACGGCTCTGCTTCTCGAGCTTAGTAAGCATATCCGTTATATTCCCTGTGGTGGGTAAAACCTGAATACCTACAGACAGCGCTGCAACTCCGTTATACGGTATCGCCTGATGTATTGTCAGAATGTTTGCTCCGCACTTTGAGATTATCCGGAGCACTTCGGATAAAACTCCGAGCTCATCATCCATCTGCAGATTTAGTGTAAGAGTGGTACCCTGAAGACTGTCATGAAATTCATAGATATCATCTTTGTACTTATAAAATGAACTACGGCTGATTCCCAGGCGTTCTGCTGCCTCGTTGACTGTCTTGCATTTACCGGTATCTATCAGCTTCTTAGCCTCGAGAACCTTTAGCAAAACCTCCGGAACTGCCTGCTTTTTGAGCACGTAGTATCCTGTTTCTTCTCTCATAAGCGATATTTCCTTGCTTTATGGTGTTTTTGTGGCGCGGACATTTGTGCGCCCTCGAACGATATTATCACAGAAGAATTTTAATAGCAAGTACTTTCGCGAATTAAATCGAAAAAGTTTTTTGACATCATAAAAAAATCAAGCGTATAATCAATGTTGTATTTATTGCTTAAGAAATGGAGATTTTCATATATGCACTTTACTAAAATGCACGGCTGCGGCAACGATTACATCTATATTGACGGAAGCCGTGAGGACATTCCCAAAAAAGAAAAACCCGAGCTTGTGAGACTCCTCAGCGACAGACACTTCGGTATCGGCGGAGACGGAGTTATTTTTATAAACAAAGCAGGTGACCTTGCTGACTTCGAGATGGAGATGTATAACGCAGACGGCTCCTACTCCGAGATGTGCGGTAACGGCATCAGATGCGTTGCCAAGTTCGTCTATGACAAAGGTCTTACCGATAAGAAAAAGCTTCGCATCATCAGCGGTGGAAAGATTAAATATCTTGATCTCAAGACCGAAGATGGCATGGTCACAAAGGTTCGCGTCAACATGGGTGCGCCTATCCTCGCACCTGCTGAAATTCCGGTAGCTCTTCCCGATGAGAAGGTCATGGCAGGTAAGCAGGTTGTAAACTACCCCATTAAAGTTCTTGATAAGGATTACAACATAACCTGTGTTTCCATGGGTAATCCTCATGCCGTAGTTTTCCTGAACAGAGGCACCGATCTTGATTCACTCGATCTTGAAAAAATCGGCCCCAGATTTGAGCACCACGCGTTCTTCCCCAACTGCATCAACACTGAATTCGTAACCATCGATGACAGAGAGAACGTCCATATGCGTGTATGGGAGCGCGGCACAGGTGAGACTCTCGCCTGCGGTACAGGCTGCTGCGCAACAGTTGTTGCCTGCGTTTTAAACGATCACACCTCCGATAATATCACCGTTCACGTAAGAGGCGGCGAGATAAACTGCAAGTGGGACAGAGAAGAAAATGTAGTCTACATGACAGGTCCCGCCACCACAGTTTTTGAAGGAGACGTCTAAAACTATTCAAGATATGAAGACAGTGCTTTGTCGTTATGATGAGGGCTGTCTTTTTCTATGCGCTCAAGGTACTCATAGAAGGCATAGGAAAACTGCTGGTGCGATATATGGAATACCGTCGTAGGCGCACTTGCACCTGCTATTATCGTATCCGAATCGAGATGAGTCATCATGATAATTGAAGATGGAATCTGATTCACAGCTATAATTCTGTAGCCCTCGTATTTTTCCGACAACTCAGCTGCATGCTTTAAATGTCTTAAGTATTCATCACCGGTATATCTGTAATCCGCGCTTCCGTACATATCGGCAAGCGGCAGCGGTGCACCATTCGCCATCAGCTTGTCCTTATCGGGGAGCGCGATCATTTCGGTAATCTCCCCTCCCCCTTCCAGCACTCTTATCATATTTTCGTTTAGTGCCTTGGAGACATTTATAACATCAATGCTCTTTGCCCTCTTAGCTATGGCTGCTGCTATATCTTTAGGCATGGTCCAGAGTGACGGCGCGGGACTTGACAGGAAAAATTTCCCCGCCACTGCATTTTCACCAAGCAGAATATCCGTAAACCTTTCCCTGTCCTTAGAAACGTACATCTTCATAAGAGGTCTGCACATGCCAAGATAATTCTGATACTCTGCTTCAAGCGCAGATACCGCCTCTGTATTTCTCACGAGGAAATTTACCATCCCCTCTGTTTTGTCACCCACAGAGGTCGAAATAAGTGCAGAATATCCCTTGGCTATAAACAGAGATCGTCTGTATATCTTGTCACGCATTTTAGGACAGTAATAGGGCTCAATGGCACCCATTGCATATAGAGGAAGCCACTTTCTTATCGCTTCCATCATCTCCGTAAATTCGCGTCCTATCGTATGTATTATCTGTATATGTGAGCCGCTTTTAATAAGGCTTACCAGAAGCCCCGTCCACTCTCTGGCAAAAACAGGATTTTCGTAGAGCCAGCTCATATCCTCATCCGAATACAGATAAAGCAGGAATGGCCTTTTTTGCATAAGAAGCGATGAGAGGAATCTTTTTACACTGTCACGTTTCCCCTGGTTCCCATAGAACACTCCCACCGGGATGACTCTCTCGTCGCTCTCCGCAGACGCTCCAAAAGAAGCCGGCGCATCAAACATATCCGGTCTGGCCTTGTCATAACTTTCCAGCATCTGCGTAATATCGTCGATTAGTCCGGACATGGAACCGCCGCGTTCATCCTTGCTAAGATCATCCTGAAGCCAGTTATAGATCAGTTTCTCAAGCTCATCCTCGTCGATGGGCACATACTCATCTCCCCTGATCATTTTTGAGAGTGTCTCGAGCTGGTACCTGTCTTTTATGTTTCTGGAAAAGTAAGCCGCCACAGGCCTTGAAAAAGGCTGGCTCTTGGGAATGCCACGGCTCCCTGATCTGATCCTGCTAATGTAAGAAGGATCAAACGAGAGAGCCTTGCCAAGCGCTGAATTGCGCGTATTTGTGATGTTCATTAGAAAATCAAGCTTTTCAGAAATATTCATTTGTTATACCCCACAAGAAAACCAATCTTCTTAATGTAAAGTATAACATTTTTGTCATGAAATGTGCCAATCAGTCTTTCTTTTTTCCTAGAATTGAAGAAACAGCATCATCATAGGTTACTGTGCCGTGACACACAACCTTTCCTTTCTGATCGAATTCAAAGGTAAGGACTATAGCAAAGCCATCACCCGAATATGCATAGACACCGGTGCTCTCATCATAATCCTCAAGATCTGCCATCGTCATCTTATTGTCAGCGGTATTTGTGTTTGTCTCACCGGAAGCTGTCACTGTCTCATAGGTCATAAGATAATCGCCCACCAGATCTTCCTTCGTTGGAATCTTATTTACAGCTCCTGATACCGAATTACTATCGCCTTTGATTGTGATATCACTTACAACCTCCATAAGAATGTTCTTAAAAGTCTCGGTTGAAAGGTAGGGTTCGGTGTTGCCAAAGTAATAAAAGCGTCTGTCAATGACGGTCATATAACTGTACAGATTCATCGGACAGGACACATCCTCAACTGTGAAGGTCGACTCACAAATCAGCCCCTTTCTTCCACCAATCTGCACTTCTTTTCTGCTGATAAGTTTTTCGGAGCTCTCAAGATAAACATCCGCAAAGGTCTCCAGAAGCTCATCATCGGAAATTTTATCGAAAGCAGAATCCGTCAAGTCATCGGTATGAGCAAGCAGAAAGGCAGGAATTTTATCGGAGTAATATATATAAAGTGTATCCGTTGACTCCTCGGTTTTAAAAGCTGATGAGGTCTTAAATGTAGCTTCCCCATATGTGTATTCACTGTCCAGAGCGTTTTTTTCCACAGCATAGTCGCAAAATGAAAGTCTGTAGGAATTATCGGTGCTTTCCATTCTGTAAAAGCCCGCATAAATATCCGAATTTATGAAGCTAACTTCAGGGATGCCGAGATTTTGAGAAGTCCCGGTGTATTTTCCGAAAACGCGAAGATCCTTGTCAACTGCCTGTGCTGCAAGCGCATAGAAGCTTGACGTTCCGCTTTCGCCGCAATAAGCTGCCCATTCACCATTCACTGTTCTTATAATAATGGATTTTGCCTTCTCATTATAGGAAATGCCTCTTCCCTCAATCCACACAAGACTATCCTTAACGGATGCATCTTCATTAGCGTACTTTTCGTAGTCGCTTACCTTTTCAAAACCGTCAGTATAAAGCGCATCCTTTACATCCGCTTCTTTCGTCTTAGCCTTTGCGGAAAACGGTAAAAGCAGACACATCGCACAAATTATCAGCGCACCTGTGAGTCTTTTCTTCATGAGCAGATCCCCCTTATTCAAATTTTGCATTCTCCGAAGCACCCGCTGCTATAAACAGTTCCCTGTACTTCTTTTTCTTACCCCCAGGGAAATTATATTTTGCTTTTTCAGGTGTACCATAAAATGCATTCTCGCCGACATATGTAATTTTCTTTGACTTTACTTTTATAACCTTAAGATTTCTGCACTCACTGAAAGCCTCATCTCCTATTGATTTAAGATTTGCACCAAGTGTTACCGATTTAGCTTTGGCACCCTTTAAAGCACCTTTCCCAATTTCTGTAATCTTGTATTTTTTCCCTTTAAATGTTACGGTCTCCAGCTTTATTTCTGCCTTCTTATTCTTTTTCTTATCACTTATCCCGATAAGTCTTGCTGTCTTTTTCGATTTGCTGGTTATGTAATAAGTCAGTCCGTCTTTTTCTACAAAAACATTGCCATATCTATACTGCGTGCCATTGGCTGTTGGAATGGTTCCATAGATTACTTCCAGTTCTTTCTTGAAGGTCTCCATATCGGAACCGCTTACATCTGCTGTAGCAACAGTATCTCTGATATGTGTGGTATGTTGATTCGCTACCTTGTAGCTCTTCATCTGCTTGGTTGTAAGACCAAAGAAGTCATGTCTTCCAAGGCTGTCATCCCAGGTAGCATCTACCTCATACCATTCTCCATCATCGAGCTGGATAATGTTCCAGGCATGTCTTTCGCTTCCTCCTGCATTACTTGCAGTTCCCGTAACCATATAGCATGGAATATCTCTTAAATCGCACAAAAGCTTGTAGGATGCAGCATAGCCTGTGCATGCCGCTTTTCCGAGGACAAGAGCCTCATAAGCTGACTGTGCTCCGTTAACCCCGTTTCTGTCATAGGAGACAGCTGCCATTACCTTGTCATAGAGTCCCAGCGCTATCTCAAATCTAGTACTTCCGGATACACTTGCAGCAATTGACACCGCCTTAGAAAGGGTCTTCGCGCCTTTATCCGCAGATATTCCCTTGTTATAATCAACAAATGTCGCCGGATGATCGAAGGCATAGGCATAGGCCCCCGGAATATATTTAGTTCCGCAATCCCATAGTTCTCCGCCTGCCAGTACTTTTACCTGGTTATATCCTTCTTTGTAAATACCCGTCAAATGACTTGCATAATTACCATCTGTCTTTACATAATCAGCATAAGATGATGGCACGGCAGCTGCCGTCTCCATCCCAAATGAATTCAGTATTACTGACGCACAAAGTACAGCCGCAATATATTTCCCTAACACTTTTCTTATCATGGATTGCGCCCTCCATTACAAAAAATCCCTGCAATCTTATTTTTTCAGATTGCAGGGATTTTTTCATTACTTATAGTTGCATTGACAATGACAATTTTTTTGTCACGGTTCATGCCATCATTTTTCAGACTTATTTAATTTTTTATTAAGGCTTTAAAAAGTTTCTATTCGAAGTATTTATAAGATATTTCTAAAGCCTTCTTTATCTCACATCCACAGCGCAAAACTTGCATCGGATGGCATTCTGAGATCGCCTCTCGGAGAAACAGCCACCGATCCGACCTTCGGTCCGTCAGGCAGACAGCTTCTCTTAAACTGCTGCGTGAAGAAGCGCTTGCAGAATATATCAAGCCACTTGTTTATTGTGGCATGATCGTATATCTCCTCACCGTCTTCCACCTCTCCCGCACTCTTCTTTGAGCTCTTCTTTTTACCCTCTGAAAAAGCGAGATAAGCAATTCTTCTGATTTTCTCCTTGGAATATCCCCACCTCAACATGTAATACAGGAAAAAGTCATGCAGCTCGTAAGGGCCCACAATGGACTCTGTCTCCTGTGAGATTTTACCGTCAGTAGGCGGAAGAAGCTCGGGGCTTACAGGCGTATCAAGGACATCAAGAAGAACCTCTCTTACTGTCTTTACTTCCGAAGTCTTTGCTTCTTTTGCTGAAGTCTTCTTTGAGGTTTTAGCTGCTGTCTTCTCACCTTTCTTATTTGGAACAGAAATCACAAACGGGCAGGTATCTGCGTAGTATTTAACCAGATGCCTTACAAGCGTCTTCGGAACACCGGCGTTAACACCGTACATTGACATGTGGTCGCCGTTATAGGTCGCCCATCCAAGAGCAAGTTCGGAAAGATCACCGGTTCCAATGACCATTCCGCCCTTCATGTTCGCAATATCCATAAGCACCTGTGTGCGCTCTCTCGCCTGGCTGTTTTCATAGGTGACATCGTGCTTATCTGGATCCTGTCCTATATCCTTGAAATGCTGGGTCACAGCCTTCTTGATATTTACCTCCTGAAGTGTTGCTCCGAGAGCCTTCGCAAGGCTGCATGCATTGTTATAAGTTCTGTCTGTTGTCCCAAAACAGGGCATTGTAACTGCAATAATTCCGCTTCTCTTAAGACCAAGCGAATCAAATGCTCTCGCTGTGACAAGGAGTGCCAGTGTAGAATCAAGTCCGCCGGAAACACCAATTACAGCTGTTTTGCAGCCTGTATGCTCCAGACGCTTTTTAAGTCCCATTGCCTGTATGGAAAGAATCTGCTCGCATCTCTTTGCACGCTCGAATTCAGATGAAGGCACAAAGGGCTTTCTGGGGAATTTTCTATCCAGCTTTGTCTTTGTAAATTCTATATCACACTCAGCTGTCTCAAAATCATCTTCACTATGCTTTGTAACAAAGGTTGTGGTCTTTTGTCTCTCATGAAGGATTCTGTTTATATCAATGTCAGCGTAAGTGATTCCGTTTTCAAAAAGTGTCTGCTCGGCAAGAATTGTTCCGTTCTCGGCTATGATATTATGTCCGCCGAAAACAAGATCCTGGGTCGACTCTCCCTCACCTGCAGAAGCATATACATAGCCTGCGATAAGTCGTCCGCTCGTAGCCTGCACGAGGCTTCTTCTGTAGGAGTCTTTTCCGATAAGATCATTCGACGCCGAGAGATTCACAATTATGGTCGCTCCCTGCTGCGCATAGGCTGTGGAAGGTGTGTCCGGCACCCACAGATCCTCACATATCTCGCAGCCTATCTTCAGTCCGTGCATCACTTCTGACAGATCAATTATCTCTCTTCCAAAGTCGAAGCTGTCGATATCGTCCTCATCCTCATCGTCGTCTTCATCATCCCCGTCATAGTCGGAATATTTAGAACCTCCGACATAATCATTAAAAAGATTCTCTGCGGACACGTAGACTGTCTCATTAAAATCAGCCCCACTCTCAAAATATCTTCTCTCATAGAATTCCCCGTGATTAGGAATGTTTATTTTGGGGATCATCGCGCATATCTCGCCCTGATTGATAACGGCAGCGCAATTGTAGAGCTTGCCGTCGTATTCAAAAGGAACTCCCACAAAAAATACGGCGTCAAGGTCTTCGGAATGGCTTACAATTTTGCCAAGTGCCTTCATTGCTCCCTTGAGTAATGCATCCTGCAGGAACAAATCTCCACAGGTATATCCTGTCACACAAAGTTCAGGGAAAACAACTATCTTTGCACCCTTTTTCACCGCTTCATCCATCTGCTCCATTATTCTGTCAGCGTTATAAAAAGGGTCAGCGACCCTGATCTTCGGAGTGGCTGCTGCCACCTTAATAAATCCGTCTTTCATAGTTTATGTATTCTCCTCTATTAGTTCATTAACTTACCATGCTCTCTCGCAAGCACGTAGATTCGTTCGCTATCCTCTGTTGGCTGATCGTGCGTATCCGCATCTATTGCGGTTATGAAGCTCATCCCCGCCTGTTCGATAAATGCTTTCATCTCATCTAAAGTGTACCCTCTCTGAAGGTGCGTCTCTATAGATCTCTCAAAGAGTTCCTCTTCCTTGTCGCCACTCTTATCTTTTTTCACGAAAAGTGTGAGATCATATTCATTTATATTTGTATCGATGTCGAAGAAGTTTTCCCAGATAAAACTGCAGTCCTCACGGTTCTCCGCAATTGTCACGTTTCCGATAACATCTCTGTATTTGTGCAGGGTATTGAAATCGAATAAAAACAGTCCGCCTGGATACAGATAATTATTCACCTTCGTGAATGCCTTCCGTATCTGCTCGTCCTCAATGAGATAGTTTATGCTGTCGCAAACGCTGACTATCGTCCCTGCGGTGCAGAAAAGATCAAGCTCGCACATATCCTGCTCAAGGTACATGATATCAAGTCCCGCCTTTTCCATCTTGTTTCTGGCTATTCCCAGCATTTCTCCGGAGTTATCTATGCCTATCATATCATAGCCAAGTTTAGCCATCTCCTCGGTAAAGCTGCCGGTGCCGCAGCCAAGCTCTACCACCAGGTTCTGCTCCTGCAGAAGTAGTGCCTCTTTGTCCTCTTCTTCCTCTTCTCCCGGCTGTGAGGTGGGGGCGTCAATATCCTGACTTTCTGCCCCGTCTTCCTGCGTGGGGTCCTCACTTTTTTTCTTGTAAGGAACAGAAATCCCATATCCCGAAATAAGCCGCGATATATACGCAGCCCAATCGTGATATGGGGTCTCGTCCATAAACTCATCATATACTTTTGCAAAATCGGTATAGGCTTCCATAATTATCTCCTATTATGTGCTACACCTTATTCTAGCAAATACGTTCTGCCATTATCAACCTGCAAATCCCAATATTGCTCCAATGCTGAGGAAGCTAACCAGGCTCATAATTATTCCTGCTAAAGCTATTCCACCTATAACCGCAAGAACGCTCTTTTTAAAATCCATGTCAAGGATAGAAGCTGCAAGAGTACCTGTCCATGCTCCTGTTCCCGGAACCGGGATTCCTACGAAAAGTAGAAGAGCCCAGTAAAGTCCGCCGCCTGCTTTTTCCTGAAGTTTCATTCCACCCTTTTCACCCTTCGTGAGGCAGAAGTTAAAGAATCCACCGATTACAGGCTTGTCCTTTCCCCACTCAAGAAGTCTTCTTGCAAAGAAGAAGATAAAAGGCATAGGGATCATATTTCCAACAGCTATAATGATATATCCAAGGATAAGATTAAAACCTGTTGATGTAAGCGTAAAGCCATGCGCTACCGGTACCGCACCACGAAGTTCAACAAGCGGAACCATTGAAAGCAAAAATACAAAAATATACTGACCAACTAACGATGTTTTAAAAAAACTAAGCATACAAACAGCCTTTCCGATAAAAATCACCTTAAATCAAAACACTCCAAGGCACAATTTTACCAAAAGGCTGCTTTATCATCAAGTTTTATTTCACTTTACAGTTACTCTTATTCTCTTACCCACTCCGTTCTGGGCATATACATATACCCAGGCTTTACCGGGTTTAAGCCCCTGAATAAAGCCTTTTTTATCCACTCTTACTACGTCCGGTCTGTCGGTCTCATACCTGAACTTCGCTATGTGAATATTTACCTTTTTATCATACTTGAAGGATGCCGAAATCTTTACTATTTCATTCTTTTCTATCTTGTACTTCCTTTTTTTCACCTGGACACTGGTCGGATTGCCACGCCTCTTTGAGCATGTCAGCGCATGAACGGACTTGGAGGTACTGATCCTATTTATCGTGTCTCCTTCCATCTTATAAGCAATAACCAGGTATTTATAATACCTATCCTTCTTGACCTTCTTCGGAGACCATGAAGTCTTTTTATTGTTCTTGATGGTGGTGATATATTCCATCTGTATTCCGCATGGTGACCCGTATATCATGTACCCTTCCGCTTCCGGAATCTTGTTCCATGAAAGCTTCAGCGTCTTTCCCTTAGGTTTAAGCTTTGCTGCAAGGATATAATACTTGGTATCCTTTACATCTGTTTTATCTGTATTGGTCTCGGCAATTTCCTTATCTATTGCAGGTTTATTGACCGCGTTCTCCGGGTCCACTTTTTCTACTAAGGTTGTGGTTATGCACTCCGGGGCACTATCCTTATGGTTCGCATCTCCCACTATCTTGTACCAGATATAGTAAGTCCCTGCCCCCTTGGCCTTTGGAACATTTGTCGAAAAAGCACTGCTATCCGGAGGTGTGGTATCATCCGTACCAAGCGCATACAGAATTGTGCCCTCGGCACTACTCCCAAGATTAGCAAGTGCTACATCAAGGTCGCCGCTGATCAACTGATTCCCTGTAGGCCTGGTTATATAATTCGATGGTACTTTATTGACCTTAACCCTGACGCGGGCAGTATCAGTTCCTATATAGCTGATCCTATCATTAGGAGTAAAAATCACCAGATATTCAGTGTAGTTACTATCTGAAACTTCAGGTCTTGTCGTAGGTTCTGCCCATGCAAACGTTCCCTGAACATTAGCGACTCCGCCTGAAAGTACACTGCTTGCAAGTGACTGCCCGTAATCAATCTCTGATGCCACAGGAGGAGTTATAATCCTCGGGGCATTACCTATTAAAACTGTAGTAACATATTCCGGAGCACTGTCTCTGTGATTAGAATTGCCCACGATCTTGTACCATACATAATACGTTCCCGGATTTTTAGCCTTGGGTATAGTAGTAGAAAAATCACTTGCAGCAGGCGCGGTAACTGCATCTGTCCCCAGTGCGTACAAAAGGGTTCCATCGGAGGTGTTTCCCGGATTTGCAAGTTCTACCTCCCTTTCGCTGCTATCCTGATGTTTTCCTGTAGGTCTGGTTATATAGTTGGAAGGCGCTTTATTTACCTTAACCTTTAAATATGTTGTAGCTGTCCCAACATAACTGACTGTATCATCAGGTGTAAAAATAACCATATATTCCGTCACCTCGCTGTCAGAAACAGCGGGTTTTATCGTAGGCTCAGCCCATGTAAAAGTTCCGGGAACATTTCCTACGCCGCCTGAAAGCACACTATCTGCCAGTGACTGCCCATACTCAATTTCAGATGCCACAGGAGGAGTTGTTATGATTGGAACTCCTTTGAGTATAATCCATGACTTACTACCTGTCCCCGTATAATTGCCGCTCCCGGTTACAGTTATTTCATATCCCGGTGATTCGTTTATATCGGTTGCACTTCGTTCGCCGGTCACAGTATAATCTGTACCTTCAGTAAGAACTTTATTCCCTTTTGTAACAATCACTCTGGGTGCCTTACTGCTTCCATCATAATCAAAATGGGTTGGGGATAGAGCCAGATCATCACTCGTAATAGTGACCTGATTTATTTCAAAGTCCTTAGTGATCGTCACAGTATTCGCACTAGTCCCATCAGAAACAGTGGCATATGCTGTATATTCACCGGCATCACTGGGCGGCCCGGCAAGATCAGATGTCGCCCCTCGAATCTTGTACTTGGGTTCACTTACTTCTATTTCATCAGGAAAATCGCTATCTTTAGTGACCTGAGCCGTAACAAGCGTTCCATCATAGGGTTTACTTTCATCTGAAACACTTATAGTTGCGGTATATTCACTGCCTTGAGTGTATGGGCAGCCAGCCACAGTACATTTTACTTTTGCAGTATCCTCAGGTGCCTTGTTAATCACCCAATTATGAGCATGTATTGGCCCATCAATTAAACGAGGAGTGCCGGCGTAATCTGTCTCATGATCTCCTTTTACAATCTCCGCCAAATAATATATTTTATCTGTACTGCTATCATAAGTACTTGGTAAATTGTTTGTATCAAAAGTAACTCTTCCATTTGTCGAAACAACACCACCTACCGGCTCTAATTTGCCATAGTATTTGCAGGTTCCGGTATAATCATTTAATACACCACTTGATGGCAGCTCTGAACTAGTTATAAGAATTGATATTTGGTTTACATCCCCGGCCTTACTTCCTGTAAGTCTATATGGAATTGAAAGAATATCACCGTTTTGAGTTATCGTACCAGTGGTAGGAAATTCAATACCAATGTCACTGTCTCTAAGTGTGAGTTTATACTCATATGGTCCTGATAATCCGCCAGAGCTGTTACAACGAGATGTAAATAATACAGAATTCAGGTCAATATTAAATGCAGGACTTACCCCCGCATAGCTACCATCAAAATGTGAAAAAGATCCGCTAGATGTAACCAACATATCATAGCCACAAGTAGCACTATTTCTTGTAGCTATGCATATGGATCTTGTTAACCATTGAGTTTGTCCTGCTCCGCTTTTTGCTCTTTTAACATCCGCATTACCTGAAGATGACGAATTGAAACCATATAAACTATTATTTAACTCAGCCACATCGAGCTTAAATATATGCTCTCCATTTAACGGTGTAAATTGTCTTGATGTTATCACCGTGTCACCTGTAGTCGTATTTGCCTTCACACTTGCAGCTATTGCTGATTCTTCCATAGCTGTAAACACACTTCGATTGTGTAAAAAATAATCACTGTTTAAATCATGATATGAACGCGTAGGATGACTAAATGATTCTTTATAAAGTATGCTGTCACAGTCCAGAAGCATAGTCCTGCCACCAAAATCAGTTGTGTCCATTCGAAGTACGCGATATTTTACAGGCTGACCATCATATTTCCCATAATAAAGATATGCCCATGATTTTCCTACACCCGGATTTCCTATAAGCCTTGTTCCAAAACAGGTAAATCCTTTATCCGCTGCCTGTGCAGTCACATTTTGGGTTAGAAAAGTACCTGTAAAGCTCGTCAGACACAAAATCGGAATCATTATTTTACTTATTAAGTTGTTAAAAAACGAACGTTTTTTCATATCATGTCAGTCCTTTAGGGTATAGTTTGGTTAGCATACTTCATATTAATCTTCGCAAACCCCGGGCGGCTTTTCAATTAATTAGGACTAAACTTTCTATTAGATTTTAGTAAACGATTTTTTATTACATAGGTGTTTTCTATGTAATAAAAAACTGCCGGCTTTTATACCGGCAGTCCTTATTTGCAATATGCTATTTTTCTGAGAGATAATCCTTCAAAAATGCTACAAGCTTATCCATCTCTTCATCCGTTCCGATGGTGATTCTGAGATAATCAGCTATCCTTTCGGCATTCCAGTGTCTTACGTAAATTCCTGCTTCTTTTAGGGCAAGGAATAACTCTTCACCGCTCACCTTATCATGCTTAGCGAAGATGAAATTGGCCTTGGAATCAGGGAATGTAAATCCCAGCTCTGCAAGTTCCTTCTTTACCCGCTCTCTGGTATTAATGATTTTCGCGCAGGTCTCCTTGAAGTATACATCATCCTTGATTGCAGCTACGCCCAGCTCCAGTGATGGTCTGTTCATGGTGTAAGAATTGAAGGAAAATTTCGCATCCTTCAGATATCCTATGAGTTTCTTCGAACCGAAGGCATATCCTATTCTCATTCCCGCCATAGCCCTGGATTTGGAAAAAGTCTGCACCACAAGAACATTGTCATATTTTTCAATAAGCGGAAGTGCGCTCACTCCGCCAAAATCGATATATGCCTCGTCAACTATGCAGACAGAATTAGGATTGTGAGCTATTACCTTCTCAATCTCAGACACAGGTTCAAATATTCCCACCGGTGCATTTGGATTTGCAATAATCACTCCTCCATTGGGATGATTTTCCTCATAATAGTCTTCGAATCGTATCTTAAAGTTCTCATCAAGCGGAATCTGCTCGTAGGGCACCTTGTATAGCTCCGCCCAGACATCATAGAACGAATAAGTGATATCCGGGAACAAAACCGGCTTATCCGAGTTAAAGAACGTAAGATACGCCATCGATAACACATCGTCCGATCCAACGCCTACAAATATCTGATCCTCAGGAACGTCATAATATCTTGAGAGTGCCTCCACAAGTACCTCGGCCTCCGGATCCGGATAAAGTCTCATATCCTCATATTTCATATTCTCAATAAGAGTGTTGACAGCCGGTGCCGGCGGATATGGACACTCATTTGTGTTTAGCTTTATTATGTTTTTATTCTTGGGCTGTTCGCCCGGAACATACGGATTTACTCTTCTTACGGATTTTTCCCAGCTCATAACTCGCTCCATTTCTGTTGTTTATGATACTTTAACATATTATCACGCTAAAGCATAAAAGTGCAAGCCAAAATTTTTCTTTTACTTCCGTACTTTTAGTACAACGCCTGAACATCCGTTATTTCATCATTTTCAATCTTATAGCTCCACACAGAATGCCCCGGAACCCTGTGCTCCGTTAGATACAAAGTATCCCCAACCCTGGTGATATTATATGGAGTCCCTCCGCCAACAAAATACTCACTGTAAATCTCCTCGTAATCGCCGCTTAAAAGCCCGTGAAGATCCTTGGTCCTTATCATGGTGGCTGCATCCTGATTGCCTGTTATATCGGTCGAAACTGTTATGTAGAAGTATCCTCCATCCTTTCTAAGAGCCACCATTCCCGCCATATCATCCGGGACCTCTATCTTTTCCTTAATCTCAAAGCTATGCTTATCACACACCAGTATCCCCGATGCCTGTCCGTCAGAGCCTATTCCGGAAACAAAATAAATCTCTCCGCCATCAATGTAAAATGACCTGATATAGGTGTCCTTTGTACCCGCATCCCTTATCTCTGTCAGGTACATCTTCGTATCGTCCGCAGCATGCCTGAAAATGTACATCTCACCGGTTGTCGAGCTCCATACATAAAAGGCTTTATCCTCTTCATCATAAACTGTATAATGAGGTCTTTTCCCAATATCATTAAAAAGCTGAGTATTCACATAGGAATCGCCTCTCTTTTCATACACAAGGACTCTGTTATTCTCTGTATCATCAACCAGAATAACGCTGCCATCTCCTGCAATCGTATGAGGCTGCTTTGCTTCTTTAGTCAGAACCCGCCACTCATTTAGCGGCGCTGTCATATTGTCGTTATATATAATTTGATCGTGATAGCAATCCACAATAAACCATTTATCGTCAATCCTAGTAACAAAGGTCGGAACACTTAATGAAAATTCTGTATTGAAAGCATTCTCACCCTCCTGCAAACTCTGATCGCTTTCTACATCTCCGCTTTGCATCAAAACTTCCTCAGATTCTTTTAAGTAGCCGTCTTCAGGCCTAAAATCCGCAGTTTCAACAGTGTCATAATCTTTCTCAGTATTCGTTATCGTCACCTGTCCATTTCCCGTTTTACTGCATCCTGCAGCAAGACCTGTACCCAGAAAAATAGAAGGAATCAGCACTATAACAGAAAGTGCCTTATATAATTCAGCTTTTATAAAATTCTTCTTTATTTCCATACTTACACCCAAAAACATATTTATTAGGAATTACGGTGTAATTTCCCATAAGATAAAAAGCTGCTTTTTTTCAGCAGCTTTTTTAATAACAAATATAACTCGATGAAAAAGAAATATCTTTTCCCCAAAATAACCTCTTATGAGCTTATTCAACCGGGATCCGGAACTACCCAGTGATTAGCTTCATTTTCATAATCCTCCGCCTGCTCCAGATTACCCATCTCACGGTAGCACTCAGCAATCTTATGGAGAGCCATATCTCCTCCGCGGTGAATATCAAGAATCGGTGAGGTCTCATACGCAGCATTATAATACCAAACTATTGCCTCTACGAGATCTCCCTTGTTTCTGTAATAACTTCCAAGTTCATAGCACATCTCACTTGAAGGAATGGTCGTGAGATCCTTCAAGGAGTACTTCAGTATCTCCTCAGCTTTCCCATCAATAACCGCTATGTGTGCAAGGACACATGCCGCCTCCTTTATCTGGTCAAGGTCGCGACCATTGTCCTCAATCGACTCCTCGAAGAACTCCTTGGCAAGCATGAAGTCCTCATTCGTTCCAACCATGTAAAGTTCTCTAGCATACATGTTGTGAAGGCGCTTACTGATGTACTCACCTTCTCTGATAGCCCTTCTGAAAGCAGCCAGATCTCTCTGTCCATGATCTTCTGTCGGATTGTGCTTAATCTCAACTTCACTGTTGCAGACAGTGGAATCGAGCTTTATCATCTCATGGATCGGATCGTGCCACACATATTTACGAATTCTTCTGAAAAGCTTAGGTCTAAGCTCTCTGTCATAATTATATACAGTATTATGGCTAAGCTGATTGCAATAATACATCTGAACAACATCAATATTCAGCTCATCAATATCCTCTTTGAGCTGTCTGAAGCGTTCCTGGTTTTCCTCGTCTATCGTCTCATCAGCATCCGCAGAATAGATGAAATCACATGTAGCCTGCTCAAAGGAATAGTTCCTGGCATCCGAAAAGCTGCCGGTCCATTCAAAATCAAACACCTTGGCCCCATAAGATTCCGCAATCTCTTTGGTCCTATCAGTTGAACCGGTATCAACGATGATCATCTCATCAACAAGATCTTTCAGACAATCCAGACAGGTAGCCAGTTTATCCTCTTCGTTCTTAACGATCATACACAAGCTTACAGTAATCATAAATTATCCCTCATAATCTGCGAAATACCGACAATATTTCACTTATATATTACTCAAAAAGCCATTTTATGTCAATGATAACGGTTGCCTAGGAATATATATCCAAAACCTGTCTATTGAATAAAGCCGTTTTCATCCAAGGCAACACCAGGTGACATTTCACGCATGTGGTTAAGGATTGCGGTTTTCCGTTCGCCTGTGGCTTCGTTAACTGTACAGCCGCTTTGCACACAGGGCACGAATTGCAGACCTGTGTGTCCGTCGGTATAGATATTAACGCGTAGAAGTCCTGTATTAAGATCCTTGGAATTAAATAAAAAATTACCAAGACTATATATAACCGGAACGCCATCTATATATCCTATTTTCTGTAATATATGCGGATGAGCTCCAACTATCAGATCCGCCCCTGCTGCAACAATCTCCGGTCCCTGTTTCTGTTGCCACCAGTCAATAGTTTCATCATTCTCAGTTCCCCAGTGGATACATACTATCGTATATGCACCGGCAGCCTTTGCCTCCTTAATTCGACTAAGGAGCTTTGTTATATCAAGACATCTGAAAACTCCGGGCGATGTATCTGTGGCACCTCTTGTGTCAGGATTGTCTATCCTTTCAATCTCTGTAGCGGATATAATAGCTATTTTTATACCATTACTCGACGTGTAGTAAACAGGATGTGAAGCCTCCTCAAGATTGGCGCCTGCGCCTATTCTGGCAACCCCGACACTATCTAAGGTGGAAAGTGTATCAAGAAGCGCCTGCTCCCCATGGTCATATGCGTGGTTGTTTGCGAGTGTAGCTACATCAACTCCCATCTGGTTAAGCAGCGCTGCCGATGACGGATCAGCCCTAAAGGTAAAGGTCTTTCCTTCTATCGGAGTTCCTCTGTTGGAATATGGAAACTCGTTATTTACTACCATAATATCGGCACCGCGCATATATGAAAGAAGGCTTCCACCTATCACACCCTCTATTCCGCCTCCATTCTGGCGGATTTTGTTCATAATTGCATACCCCGGGTCAAAGAGGATATCTCCTGCAAAAGCAAGGGAGACATAATCCGAGTTGGCAGGCGTTATATTGTACTCCCAATTTGCTCCTGAAATATAAGTTTCTCCTGTACTCTCCACAGCCTCTCCAGCGTCATCTGCTCCTTCGCTGCTCTCATCATTCTGGGATTCATCTCCACTCTCTCCGGAACCTTCCGCTGTTTCTTCACTCGCAACAATCTCAGTATCATTTTCACCATCAGCAAGAGCGTTATCCGCTGCGGTAGCCTCACCCTGCAGACTAACATCAGCAGTTCCACCTATATCATCCGAACGCTTCTCTGAAAACGGAAGCCTTGCAGCTACTGTCTCCTCTTCAAAAACATCCGCTTCTACAGTTTTTGTAGTCTTCCCTGCTTTCATGCTAAGAAGTGCGACTCCACCAATTGAAACAGTAACTAAAAAAGCGCATACAAAAGCTATTACAGCCTTGTTTGCACCTGCAAAAAATCCGGTTTTCTCATTTTGATAGTCTAATTGTTCTTTTTTCATACCTATAGCGCAGAGAATAACTCCCTGTTCGTCTCCTCGCTTCTAGAATAGCATATTTGCAAAGAAAAAGCACAAAATCTTGCGATTTTGTGCTTTCTGATAACATCATATTGGTATATAACTTATCAATACTTGTTTGATACAACCTTGACACCAGGGCCCATTGTTGTAGCAAGTGAGATGCTCTTAAGGTACTGACCCTTAACTGTTGAAGGCTTAGCCTTAACAATAGCATCCATAAGAGCTGTGTAGTTCTGCTCAAGCTGCTCTTCTGTGAAAGATGCCTTTCCGATAGGGCAGTGGATGATGTTAGCCTTGTCAAGACGGTACTCAATCTTACCAGCCTTGATATCGTTGATAGCCTTTGTAACATCCATTGTTACTGTACCAGCCTTCGGGTTAGGCATGAGACCCTTAGGTCCAAGAACCTTACCAAGACGTCCTACAACACCCATCATATCAGGTGTAGCAACTACAACGTCAAAGTCAAGCCAACCTTCGTTCTGAATCTTAGGAATAAGCTCCTCGCCACCTACATGGTCAGCGCCGGCAGCCTGTGCCTCGTCAAGCTTTGTTCCCTTAGCAAATACAAGAACCTTAACAGTTTTACCTGTTCCGTGCGGAAGAACAACCGCACCACGGATCTGCTGATCCGCATGACGACCGTCGCAGCTTGTACGAATGTGTACTTCAACAGTCTCATCAAATTTTGCAGTAGCAGACTTCTTTACTAAAGAGATTGCTTCTGCAGCTTCATACTGCTGTGCTCTGTCGATGAGCTTAGCAGCTTCAACATACTTCTTTCCGTGTTTCATCTCTCAGTCCTCCATCAGTCTTCTACTACAACACCCATGCTGCGTGCAGTTCCAGCGATCATGCTCATAGCACCTTCGATATCAACTGCATTCAGGTCAGGCATCTTTGTCTCTGCAATTTCTCTGATCTTATCCTTAGAAATTGTTGCAACCTTGTTCTTGTTCGGAACACCAGAAGCCTTCTGGATGTTGCATGCCTTCTTGATAAGAACTGCTGCAGGCGGAGTCTTTGTGATGAATGTGAAACTTCTGTCTGCATAAACTGTGATGACAACAGGAATGATGACATCACCCTTGTCAGCTGTCTTAGCGTTGAACTGCTTTGTGAACTCAACGATGTTTACACCATGCTGACCAAGTGCCGGTCCAACCGGGGGTGCTGGTGTTGCTTTACCAGCCTGGATCTGTAACTTAATGTATCCTTCGACTTTCTTTGCCATAATGGCACCTCCTAGAAATAATGTGGTCAGGCGCATTCCATGTGCATTTCCGCGCTCTCATATGAAAGCAATACACAAATGCTCCCACTCCAGTTCCCATGAATTGAAATATCTTAATTTCAACTCATCTATATATAGTAGATTGCTCTACAATATACCAAAATTATTATATATTAGCTTGTCACCTTACGAACTTCTGAGAAACCAATCTCAACAGGAGTCTCTCTGCCAAACAGATTAACATTGATTGTAGCACTCTGTTTACCGAAGTCCATACGCTGTACGATACCAACTGTACCGTTCCATACGCCGGCAACAACAGCAATCTCGTCGCCTACACCGAAATCGACAGTCATATTCTCTGTCTTGATTCCAAGCGGCTTGATCTCTGCATCTGACAGCGGCACCGGCTTACTTCCGGGTCCTACAAAGCCTGTAACACCTCGGGTATTACGAACCACATACCATGTCTCGTCATTCATGTCCATGTTTACAAGAACATAGCCGGGGAACATCTTACGGCTTACTGTCTTACGTGCGCCATTCTTCATCTCAACAACATCCTGAAGCGGTACACGAACCTCAAATATCTGATTCTCAAGATGACGGTTCTCAATAGTCTTCTCAAGGTTAGCCTTAACCTTCATCTCATAGCCTGAATATGTATGAACAACATACCAATGGGCATTCTCATGAGCAGGAGCCTCTGCGGATTCCTCACTGCCTTCAGCAGTCTCGTTTACAGCTTCAGCAGCCTCGTTAGTGCTCTCCTCTGCTGATCCCATAGTCAGATCGAGTTCATTTTCATTCTGCATCTCTTCTGCCATAACACTCCTTTATCCAATCTTGGTGATGAAGTTAATCAAATAACCAAAAGCATAGTCAAACACAGCTATAAGAGCACCAATAATAACAGAAATGATAACTACAGCAGTTGTCTGCTTGTAAATATCCTCTCTTGTAGGCCACATGATCTTATTGAACTCAGCCTTAATACCTCTAATAAAAGCAGATACTTTGCTCTCCTGTGCATTCTTTGCAGCATTATTTTCGCTCATATCAACTAAACTCCCTTCAACTCAAGGACTTCCTCTACCTATATTATAGTAGAATTACTTTGTCTCCTTGTGCGGTGTGTGCTTCTTGCAGAAAGGGCAGTACTTCTTGATCTCCATTCTGTCAGGATGTGTCTTCTTATCCTTTGTTGTGTCGTAGTTACGGTTTTTGCACTCTGTGCAAGCAAGTGTGATTCTTGTACGCATTGTTCATTCCTCCGTGCGTTATTCTAAAAGGTTTACCGCCTATTTTAAGGCATAAAAAAAAGACCTAAATTTCTGTCGCTTGTATAATATAGCATAGGTCTCCTGCTGAGTCAACATCTTTTTATAAATTATCTGCTATATGCACCTACTTATAATACAACCGTTAACGTAATCGGTCAATTAGTAAATATTCTTAACCGACTTTCTTCTATTTTAAGAATATGTTTATACTTATTTAATTGACGCTATTGACTAGGGGATGATAATGTTAAGGTAATAAAACATGTCTTTGTATGCCCTCGTGTCGGTTGCCAAAGGAATGGCAGAAGCACTCGCACGACATCAAGGAAGAAAGGAGGGGCAGCATGGCAGGCATTAGTGTTAATGAAGCTTATAATCATTTCGCGTCAACATACGTCGCAAAAGAGAATGCGAATGTAGACAAGCATAAGAAAAGCGAACTGCAGAGTGTCTACAAATCCATCGCACGGATCAACAGAAAATCCCCTCTTCATGTTTTAAAACAGGATGATAATGCTCAGGCTGAGGCCGTGGGCATTAAAGAGCATGCCCGGACTCTTAGAAGTCAGCTGGATGCAATCAGCGGCGAAGAAGATGCAGCTCTTAGCAAAAAATCAGCTATTTCATCAAATCCTGATAAGGTAGCTGTTGAATATGTAGGAAAAGGCCAAGGAAACACATCCGAATTTACAATCGGTGTTGATCACCTCGCAACGAATCAGATCAATGCCGGTCATTTCCTAGTACCCGATGAAGAGGTTGCTCTCCCCAAAGGAAGCTACGCATTTAATGTAAGCATAAACGGTCATGACTACGAATTCCAATATAGCATTCGGGATGGCAACACCAATCATGATATTCAGGCTAAGCTTTCCCGTCTTATTAATAAAGCAGGCATCGGACTTATTGCCGGTATGCAGGAGGATGCACAAGGAAGAACCACATTGATTATCGGTTCGAGCGATACCGGTCTTAAGCCCGGACATACGCATCGCTTCGAAGTAAGCGAATCTCAAATCTCAGAGAATCCGCACAGTGTATCCTATTTTGGGCTTAACCTGATAGCACAGGAACCTACAAACGCACATTTTTATCTGAATGGCACGGAGCACAGTTCCTCTTCCAACAGATTTACGGTTGGAAATGAATTTGATATCACTCTTAGAGGCGCAACAGATCCCGCATCTCCCGTCTCGATCAGTATAGAGGATGAGAATGATGCTCTCGTAGAAAATGTCCGCTCCCTTATAAACGGATACAACGGATTTATAGACAGTGTCAGTGATGTTCACGATGCCGGATTCAAGAGCACCAAGCTGGTCGGAGAAACCATAGCAATTGCCGAAAAGCATCTGACAAAGATGGATAATTATGGTATTTCCCTAAATGAAAACGGACGAATCGATTACGATTCAGGGCTTTTGAGAGAAAAATCCGCAAAAGGTCCTCCCAAGGAAGTCCTACATCCACTCATGGATTTTGCAAAAGCGCTTATCCAAAAGACCGATGAAATATCTATAGATCCAATGAAGTATGTAGAGAGACCCGTATTCAATTACAAGGATCCGCACGGCAGCAACACACCGTCGCCATATATCACAAGCGAATACAGTGGTATGATGTTTAACAATTATTGTTAACAGTCCGTTCAAATAACAAATAGGTGCACAATAAATCTCGTTGCTTACGCATAATCGATTTATTGTGCACCTATTTTTATTTTCACATTCCTTCTACCATTTCCAATGCGGCGGCGATGACCTGATCCATATTGTAGTATTTGTACTGACCAAGGCGGCCTCCAAAGAGAACGTCACCGAAATCATCAGCGAGCTTTTTATAATCTTCAAAAAGCTTGTTGTTTTTCTCGTCGTTCATCGGATAGTAAGGCTCATCACCGGGCTTCCAGTCCGCAGGATACTCTTTTGTGATGATGGTTCCTTTGCCGGTACCGAATTCAAAGTGCTTGTGCTCAATAATTCTGGTATAGGGCACTTCACGCTCTGTATAGTTTACAACTGCATTTCCCTGATAGTTATCATTATCGGGAAGATCCTTTGTCTCAAATCTGAGAGATCTGTACTCGAGATTACCCAGCTTATATCCAAAGAATTCATCTATCATACCTGTGTATAGGATCCTGTCAAAAGTATCCCCATCAGTCGATTCGAAAGGTTTTGCAGGTACATCTCCATCCATTTTCACGAAATTCTTGAATTCAGTTTCAGTCTTTACAGTTATGCTTCCGGTCAGGTTATTTTCAGATGCAACATCTGAAGGCTCCAAAAGAAGAAGCTTCTTAATAGCGCCGGTATAGCCTCCCATTGGGATTCCCTGATATCTGTCATTAAAATAGTTGTTATCATAGATAAATCTGAATGGAAGTCTTCTTATAATAAATGCAGGAAGTTCCTTGCAGTCCTTACCCCACTGTTTCTCAGTATAGCCCTTAACAAGCTTCTCAAATACATCTCTGCCGGCAAGAGAAAGTCCCTGCTCCTCTAGATTAGCTGCTTCAAAGCCTTCGCGAATATCCTCTCCACTGGCCGCTGCCACATCGAGCTGTTCTGCTGCTGCCTCATCGCCATTTGCAGCGCGCTCCTTCAAGATACGTTTCACTTCCTTCTTTGCCTGCTCATCAATAATGGCACGGGCTTCATCAGGTGTTCTGATTCCCCAGAGCTTGCTGAAAGTATTCATGTTAAAAGGAAGGTTATAAAGTTCGTCGTGATATACCGCCACAGGTGAGTTTATATACTGGTTAAACTCAGCAAAGCGGTTTATGTATTCCCATACCTTCTTGTCGGATGTATGAAAAATGTGGGCTCCGTACTTATGGACGTTAATTCCCATTCTGTTTTCAGTATAAATATTGCCGCCGATATGGTCTCTTTTATCTATTACAAGAACATTCTTGCCTTCTCTTGCCATCTCATGTGCAAAAACGCAGCCGAAAAGTCCTGCTCCAACTATCAAATAATCGTATTTCATTTTTCCCTCCAAAACCATGTACATAATACCGCAGAAGATAACTAAGTATGCGGCACAATCCCACCATCATGACAGGACACTTGAAATAGTATCATATTTCAGGGCAAATAGAAACCCGGAAGGATTTCCTTCCGGGCCGGTAATCTTCATAATATAAACGGTAAATCTTATGCCTGGTATTTTTCAAGGGCTGTCATGTCGCTCATATAATCAAGCACCTTTTTGCGGCCAACCTTGTTGAGCTTAACATACTGCTGCATCACACGATTCTCTACAATCTTGTTTCCAAGATCTGTTCCCTTCTCCAGTGTGCTGAAATCAACAGGATTAAGGTTGAGCTTGTCGCACATACGAATAACGGTACCATAGGCCATGCCCTCAATACCTCTGTCAAGTGCTGTTACCAATGTGCTATATGGAATCGACATATCAATCGCGAATTGTCTGACACTCTTATACTGTGCTAAAATTTCTCTCTTAAGTATCTCAGCTTTTGTCATTACATATACCTCCTATCCGTAATATTTATTTCAGGTCTCCTTACCTGGCCACAATAGTAATAATAAAATGCAATCAGATACTTCTGTAGCATTTACAAGTATAACGTATGAACGTTTTTTCGTCACTTATTTTTTTCTTAAATTTTGTGATAATATTCAATAAATTTATCTGCGTTTTTTGGTCATGTTGCCAAAAAGTGCATGGATTCTGAATTTTTTATAACTATTTCAAAACCCATGCACATTTTTTCGTCTTTGAGATTTCACTCATCCGACAATATTTGAAATATATTTTTAGAAAAATTTGTAATTTTCAAAATATTTAACGAAATTACATACAAATTTTCAAAAATATTTCGAATTATTATTTCGTTTTTTCGTGTGTAAAATAACGCCAAAATCAATCAGTTTCCCCAACAACATTTATTAGCTGGCCATTTTCCTTTAGATAAACATGTAGTTTCCTAAGAAGCTTCTCCGGATCAGAAGCAGACGCCGGAATATCTCCCAGAATAATGAAATCAAAGCTGTGTTCAGGCCATGGGAAAGTCACCAGTTCAGGGTTTCCTGAAATCATGTCATCAGCCATATATTTAGAGAGTCCGGCAAAAACATCTACGTTAGTTATTCCGGCGGTAAAGCTGTCAGGCATCTGATACTTTATCGCAGACAACGTAGTTCCCATCCCGGCACTGATATCCAATATTCTAAGCACACGGTTATAAAGCTTTAGATCCGTCTGACTTCTGCTTGCACCGGCATCTTCATCAATTGAAACTCTTTTATCACTCTCAGCAATCGCAGACATAAGCGCATTCATCTTATCTTCCTCAAGGAGGGTATAATTCCATATATCAAAGCCCCACTTTTCCTTGAACTTCTCCCTGGAAGCCTCCATCGCATCTGTTTTATCAGCAAAACCGCTTCCGCCATGATGATATATAAATGCGTTATGACACAGAATCTGTCTGTAACCCGCAAGGCAAAGACGTATCCCGAGATCATCATCTTCAAAGTACCCGGGAGAAAAGCGCTCATCAAAGAGCCATTTCCTTTCCTCTGAATCCTTCATCATCACATTATTCAGAGCTTCTCTTCGAAGCAGCACGGCAAATCCTGTAAGTCTGCACCTTACCTCAAACGGATTCCACATCGGAACATTGTGATCCTTCGCATAACTTTTTGCGGTTTCAAGAGCCGAATCCAGGCTTATTGTACGCCACCATCGGTGTTCTTTGACATCCGAAGATATACTGGTTATTGGTCTTGTCTCATCCATCGGAGCATTTTGCAGATAAGGTTGTAGTGATTCCATTGACACTTCCTGAGAAGGCGCACAGTTTGTAACCGCCCCGGATGCTCCGTTTCTCTTATCGGCATAGAGTCCCATTTTCATCCAGAATAGTGCATTGGGCATAAGTACTGCATCGTTGTTTAAGAACAATACATCATTTTCCGAATTAGCAGCTTCCAGTCCCTTGTTGCACCCGGCAGGAAAACCTTCATTTTTATCATTTTCGATCAAAATAAATTTCTTGTTTTTTTCCTTCTGCTCCCGCAAATATCTAAGAAGAGCTTCATCTGTCGAGGCATTATCCACTACAACTATCTCTATATCATCCTTGTGATAATATCTCCTAATGGCTCTTATGCACTCCCTGCAAAGTTCAAAATCATTATAGGATACAATTACTATCGAAGTCCCACGAACCCTGGCCCTGTCCTTTATTCCTTCAATAGCGTCACGGATTATTTTTTCATCCTCAGGTTCATCGCAATATCTGATAGCGTTCTCAAAACACAAAAATGCCTGATCTGCATTACGATACCTGTAATACAGACCAAGCATAAAATACAGCTCATAGTTGTCATAGTGAGCCCTGAGTCCTTCTATCAAAACCGCATACTCATCCACGCTGCTGCCTTCCTGCTCGAAGACGCCCGCACGCAAAATATATGATTCCGCTGATTCACGTTCAACTTGTTTAGCATGAGCTTCCATATACATCTCCAAAAAGCAAATCACGATAAATAGTCAAAATAATTATATTAAAGTGATAAGCTTTTTTCAAGAGATTTACTTTGTCTCAAGTGATGCTCTTATAAATTCTCTGAAAATCGGATGAGGTCTGTTGGGTCTGGACTTAAACTCAGGATGATACTGAACACCAATATAAAATGGATGATTCTTTACTTCCACAGTTTCAACGAGTTTTTCATCCGGTGAAAATCCGGATAGGCAAAGACCGGCTCCCGAGAGCACTTCTCTGTAATCATTGTTAAACTCGTATCTGTGACGATGTCTCTCATTGATGAGGCTCTCTTTATAGCATCTTTCCATAAGAGTACCCTCTACGATACAGCAAGGATAGCTGCCAAGTCTGAGTGTACCGCCCTTATCTACTTCATCTGACTGCCCCGGCATGAAATCAATGACTTTATGCTCCGATGCATGTGAAAACTCTCCCGAGCAAGCATCTTCAATTCCCGCAACATTTCTTGCATATTCTATTACGGCGATCTGCATTCCAAGACATATTCCAAAGTAAGGAACATTGTGCGTTCTTGCATATTTTGCCGCAAGTATCATTCCACCTATGCCTCTGTCCCCGAAACCTCCCGGCACAATAATTCCATGGAGATTCTTCAACCTTTCCTCGTAGTTATTCTCATCGAGCTCTTCCGAGTCAATCCACTCGATGTTTATATGCGCATTAAATGCAAATCCCGCATGAGTAAGAGCCTCGGCAACGGAGAGATATGCGTCGTGAAGCTTTACATATTTTCCTACAAGTCCTATGTTTACTTCCTTGTTCCTGTTTTTTATCATGCTGACCATCTGTTTCCACTCATCAAGTTCGGGTTTGGGAACATCAAGTCCGAGTTCTCTGCAAACTACCTCTGAGAACTTCGATTGTTCCAGCATGAGCGGCGCTTCATACAGACTGCCAAGGGTACGATTTTCAATTACGCAGTCCTCCTTGACGTTGCAGAACAGTGATATCTTCTGAAAAATGCTGTCCTCAAGCGGTTCATCGCATCTAAGTACAATAATGTCAGGATTTATGCCCATTCCCTGCAGTTCCTTAACAGAGTGCTGGGTGGGCTTTGATTTGTGCTCATCAGAGCCGTGAAGATAAGGAACAAGCGTAACATGTATGAAGAGACTGTTCTCTCTTCCTACTTCCAAAGATATTTGTCTTACAGCTTCAAGGAAAGGCTGTGACTCAATGTCACCAATTGTACCACCAATCTCGGTGATTACTATATCCGCATCAGTCTCTCTGCCTACGCGGTACACAAAATTCTTGATTTCATTTGTGATGTGAGGAATAACCTGAACTGTAGATCCAAGGTATTCACCACGTCTCTCTTTATTAAGCACATTCCAGTAAACTTTTCCCGAAGTAAGGTTGGAATATTTATTTAAATCCTCATCGATAAATCTCTCATAATGTCCAAGATCAAGGTCTGTCTCGGCACCGTCTTCCGTGACATAAACCTCACCGTGCTGATAAGGGCTCATGGTTCCCGGATCCACATTAATATATGGATCCAGCTTCTGTGCTGCCACCTTAAGGCCTCTTGCTTTCAATAGTCTTCCCAGCGATGCCGCAGTAATTCCCTTTCCAAGTCCTGAAACAACTCCCCCTGTTACAAAAATGTACTTAGCCATATCCTCTCCCTTCTATCATAAAAAACATTACACCGAAGTATCAGTTTAGGCTGTATCCTCGGTGTATGGTCAATATTATTCAAATAATCAAAGCTTCTTAAAACGCTCTATCGCTCTTCTTGTATTTTCTCTGCTACCAAATGCTGTCAGTCTGAAATAATGCTCTCCGGAAGGACCAAATCCCGATCCGGGTGTCCCTACAACATTTGCCTTTTCAAGGAGGTAGTCGAAGAATTCCCAGCTGGTCATTTCATCAGGTGTCCTAAGCCAGATGTAAGGAGCATTTATTCCTCCGTAAACTTCGTATCCGGCCTCCACCAGTCCATCCTTTATTATTCTCGCATTTTCCATATAATAAGCTATCTGCTCTTTTACCTGACTTCTTCCTTCAGCTGAATATACTGCTTCGCCGGCCCTCTGAACAATATAAGGAGCTCCGTTAAACTTTGTCCCGTGTCTCCTTGCCCAGAGCGGCCATAGCTTTTCACCGCCTGCAGTCAGTTCCTTCGGAACAACTGTGTAGCCAAGTCTTAAGCCTGTAAAGCCTGCTGTCTTGGAAAATGACCTGAACTCGATCGCACACTCTTTTGCCCCATCACACTCATAAATACTGTGCGGAACATCGTCCTCCAATATATACGCCTCATATGCAGAATCGTATAGGATAATTGAATCATTTTTACGTGCATAATCAACCCATTCCTGCAGCTGAGTTTTATTCATCACCATACCCGTAGGATTATTGGGGAAACACAAATAAATGAGATCTGGCACCTCCTCAGGAAGTTCCGGCACAAAGCCATTTTCTTTGGTGCACTTCATATAAATAACATCTTTAAAGCGCTCTGCCTGAGGATCATACTCCCCTGTCCTTCCAGCCATAACATTGGAATCAACATAGACAGGATAAACCGGATCACATACAGCGATCTTATTATCCGTACTGAAAATCTCCTGAATATTTCCGCAGTCGCTCTTAGCACCGTCTGATACAAAAATCTCATCCGGCTCTATGTTACATCCACGAGCCTTATAATCCTTCTCAGATATCGCATTTCGCAGGAAATCATATCCCAGATCCGGAGCATAACCTCTGAAAGTGTCTGCATTTCCCATTTCATCAACTGCACTGTGAAGTGCTGAAATAATTGCAGGTGCAAGAGGCTGTGTAACATCGCCTATTCCAAGTCTTATAATCTCAGCATGCGGATTATTCTCCGAATACTCCTTTACCTTTTTTCCGATTGTTGAAAACAGATAGCTTCCGGGAAGCTTAAGATAATTATTATTTATGCTCGCCATGATAAACCTTTCTACAATAATAATGAAGTGCTGACTGCTCTTCTTTTCATTAAACAGAAAAAAGGCGTCTCGGAACACACTTCCAAGACGCCTTTGCCTTTACCGATTTAATTTACAACTGTTTAGAGCGATTGTCAAGACACTTATTACGCCCATTTTGAGGTTATATCTATCACTCCCTACGGCTATTTATTTTCCCGATTTGCTGATTTTCAAAATCTCATGAAGGATATCTTTAGTGGTCTCCATATCCTTTTCCTGTCGCTCCTGCCCTGGCCGCTTCTATGGAAGCATTGAGTGCCAGTAGATTGGTCTGTCCTGAAATGCTAAGAATGGTATCTACTATATCCTTAACCGTTCCTGCTGACTGCTGAAGGTTTGATGTCATTTCCGCTGTTTCTGCATTTATTGTCGAGGATTCATCGGACTTTGCACGAAGCTGTTTTACAAGTCTGTTACCATCACTGACATTCTCTGAAACATCATCTGAATTCTTGCGCATTTGTCTTGACTGGTGCTCAATATTTTCAAGCGCCGCGGTAATATTCGAGTTCATCTCCGTCTGAGTCTGTATTGCTTCCGCTGTTAAAGTGACAGATTGTGAAATCTGCCTGAGGATTCAGCAGTAGATATTACCTTCTCAGAAAGCGCTTCCATAGATTCGTTTGCATCTACAAGTTTGTCGGCTATCTGTTCTCCGATTTTTTTGATTGTTTCTGCATCTTCCTGCTGCTTTTTTGCAGCATCCTGAATCTCATCTATCGTTTCTTTGTTTTGCTTGCTGTTAAGCCTCACATAGAAAACAGTCCTTCGTGCGAACACGAAGGACTGCTCTATTTGCATTTTATGCGGTTAGCTCAAGGCTATGTAATTACTCAACGATTGTAGCAACCTTACCTGATCCAACTGTACGTCCACCCTCACGGATAGCGAACTTAAGACCCTGCTCCATAGCGATGGGGTGAATAAGCTCGATAGACATTGTTACGTGGTCACCAGGCATGCACATCTCTGTACCCTCGGGAAGATTGCAAACACCTGTAACGTCAGTTGTTCTGAAGTAGAACTGAGGTCTATAGTTGTTGAAGAAAGGTGTATGACGTCCACCCTCGTCCTTAGTAAGAACGTAAACCTCTGCTGTGAACTTCTTGTGGCAAGTTACAGAACCGGGCTTTGTGATACACTGACCTCTCTGGATACCGTCACGGTCTACACCACGAAGAAGAAGACCTACGTTGTCACCAGCTTCACAGTAATCCATAGTCTTACGGAACATCTCGATACCAGTACATACAGACTTAGAAGACTCTTCCTTGATACCAACGATTTCGATTTCGTCGTTAAGGTTGAGGTGACCTCTCTCTACACGACCTGTAGCAACTGTTCCACGACCTGTGATTGTGAATACGTCCTCAACAGGCATAAGGAAAGGCTTATCTGTTTCACGAGTAGGTTCAGGGATGTAAGAATCAACTGTATCCATAAGCTCCATGATCTTATCGCCCCACTCACACTTAGGATCCTCAAGAGCCTTAAGTGCAGAACCACGGATGATCGGAATATCATCTCCAGGGAACTCATACTCTGTAAGAAGGTCTCTGATCTCCATCTCAACAAGGTCAAGAAGTTCAGGATCATCAACCATATCGCACTTGTTCATGAATACGATGATGTAAGGAACACCTACCTGACGAGCAAGAAGAACGTGCTCTCTTGTCTGAGCCATAACACCATCAGTAGCAGCAACAACGAGGATAGAACCATCCATCTGTGCAGCACCTGTGATCATGTTCTTTACATAGTCAGCGTGGCCAGGGCAGTCAACGTGTGCGTAGTGTCTTGTAGCTGTCTCATACTCGATGTGAGCTGAGTTGATTGTGATACCACGCTCTTTTTCCTCGGGTGCTTTATCGATCTGATCGAAAGCAACAGCAGGGCTGAATCCTCTGTCTGCAAGAACAGTTGTGATAGCTGCTGTAAGAGTTGTCTTACCATGGTCAACGTGTCCGATTGTACCAATGTTTACGTGCGGCTTACTTCTGTCAAACTTAGCTTTTGCCATTTTTAAATATCCTCCTTAAATAAAAATGTTACTTCAACATTTTTTCTCATAATAACCGACTATATCGATTATATTAAAATTTACACTTGAAATCAAGCATAAAATAGTATAAACAAGGGCTTTGTGGCACGATTTCGTTAGAAATCGTTGCCGCCCTTAATTTATTTATTAATTTTTGTTAGAAAGTACTTTCTCCTGGATGTTCTTCGGAACAGGAGCATACTTCTCGAAGAACATAGAGTAGTTACCACGACCCTGAGTTCTTGAACGAAGGTCTGTAGCATATCCGAACATCTCAGCAAGCGGAACATGTGCTCTGACAATCTTTCCACCGCCCATGTCGTCCATACCTTCAACCTGTCCACGACGTGAGTTAACGTCACCGATAACATCACCCATGTACTCTTCGGGCATTGTAACTTCAACCTTCATGATGGGCTCAAGAAGAACCATTCCGCCCTTAGCCATAGCATCCTTGAATGCCATAGATCCGGCAATGTGGAATGCCATTTCTGAAGAATCGACTTCATGGTATGATCCATCATAAACTGTTGCATGTACACCAACAACCGGGAATCCGCCGAGAGAGCCTGCCTTCATAGCCTCTTCGATACCCTCGCTGATAGGCTGGATGTATTCCTTAGGAATAGATCCACCGACAACTTCGCTATCGAACTGGTAAAGGTTCTCTCCGTTGGCATCCATAGGCTCGAAACGAACCTTACAGTGACCATACTGACCACGTCCACCGGACTGCTTAGCATACTTACTTTCAATATCGCAAGCATTAAGAAGAGCTTCTCTGTATGCAACCTGAGGTGCACCAACGTTAGCCTCTACTTTATACTCACGAAGAAGTCTGTCAACGATGATATCAAGGTGAAGCTCACCCATACCAGCGATGATAGTCTGACCTGTCTCAGAGTTTGTATGTGCTCTGAATGTAGGATCCTCTTCAGCAAGCTTCATAAGAGCTTCGTCAAGCTTCTGCTGACCAGCCTTGGTCTTAGGCTCGATAGCAAGCTCGATAACGGGATCCGGGAACTCCATAGACTCAAGGATTACGGGGTTCTTCTCATCACAGAGTGTATCACCTGTAGTTGTGTTCTTAAGACCAACAGCTGCAGCGATATCACCTGAGTAAACCTTATCAAGGTCTGAACGCTTGTTAGCGTGCATCTGAAGGATACGTCCAAGACGTTCCTTGTTATCCTTAGTACTGTTAAGTACATAAGAACCTGAATTTGCTGTACCACGATATACGCGGAAGAATGCAAGCTTTCCTACGAAAGGATCGCTGACAATCTTGAATGCAAGAGCTGCGAACGGGCCATCATCTGTTGACTCAACCTCAACCTCGTTGCCATCCATGTCAGTACCCTTACAAGCAGGGATATCAACAGGTGAAGGCATGAACTCGATAACAGCATCGATAAGCTTCTGGATACCACGGTTTCTGTGTGCAGAACCACAGCATACAGGGAAAGCCTTACACTCACAAGTAGCCTTACGAAGAGCAGCCTTAAGCTCCTCCTTAGTAGGCTCTTCACCTTCGAGATACTTCATCATAAGCTCGTCATCAAGATCACAGATCTTCTCAACAAGCTCACCATGATAAAGCTCAGCATCATCTTTAAGATCTGCAGGAATCTCTCCGATTGTTACATCTTCACCCTTATCATCATTATAGATATAAGCCTGCATCTCAAAAAGGTCGATTATACCCTGGAACTGATCCTCAGCTCCGATTGGGATCTCGATCATGATAGCATTTTTCTTAAGTCTATTTCTGATCTGCTCAACAGCTCCGAAATAGTTTGCTCCAATGATATCCATCTTGTTGATGAATGCCATACGAGGAACATTAAATCCATCAGCCTGACGCCAAACGTTCTCAGACTGAGGCTCAACGCCTTCTTTTGCACTGAATACGCCTACAGCGCCATCAAGTACACGAAGTGAACGCTCAACCTCAACGGTAAAGTCAACGTGGCCGGGAGTATCGATAATGTTGATACGATGCTCCTGAGCACCGGGCTTAACCTTTCCGTTTTCCTGAAGTGTCCAATGGCATGTTGTAGCTGCAGATGTGATTGTGATACCTCTCTCCTGCTCCTGTTCCATCCAGTCCATGGTAGCAGTACCTTCGTAGGTCTCACCAATCTTATAGTTAACACCGGTGTAATAAAGAATACGCTCTGTAAGAGTAGTCTTACCGGCATCAATATGAGCCATAATACCGATGTTTCTGGTTCTCTCCAATGGATATTGTCTTTCAGCCAAAGGTTTATCCTCCTAATAATAATCGACGTTTCCGACACCAAAATTCTATTAGAATCTGTAGTGTGAGAATGCCTTGTTTGCTTCTGCCATCTTGTGCATATCCTCTTTTCTCTTTACAGATGCACCAGTGTTGTTGAATGCATCAAGAATCTCTGATGCAAGTCTGTCAACCATGGTCTTCTCGCCTCTGTTACGAGAAAATGTTACAAGCCAGCGAAGTGCAAGAGCCTGACGTCTGTCCGGACGAACCTCGATCGGTACCTGATATGTAGCACCACCGATACGTCTAGCTTTTACCTCGAGAGCGGGCATGATGTTGTTCATAGCACCCTCGAATACTTCAAGAGCAGGCTTACCAGCCTTCTCCTCTACCTGTGCGAATGCACCATATACGATCTTCTGTGCAACACCCTTCTTACCATCAAGCATAACTGTGTTGATAAGCTTGGTTACAACCTTGTTATCGTATAAAGGATCCGCTAATACGTCACGTTTTACAATATGTCCTTTACGCGGCACGGTTCTTCCCTCCTTTAGAATCGCAGATGAGTGTCAGTCTTCATCTGTTTACTATAGATCATAGGTACTCACTAATTTTAGTGTACGTGCGGTTCTCTTAATTCTATATATTAAATATGAAAAAAAGTACCAACACTTAATAAAAATTAGATCTTGTTATGATAGTTACTTAGATTACTTTGCAGCCTTAGGTCTCTTTGCGCCGTACTTGGAGCGAGCCTGCTTACGGTCTGCAACACCTGCTGTGTCAAGAGTTCCACGGATAATGTGATATCTTGTACCAGGCAGGTCCTTAACTCTTCCGCCACGGATGAGAACTACGCTATGCTCCTGAAGGTTGTGACCTTCTCCGGGGATATAGCTTGTTACCTCGATACCGTTTGAAAGACGTACTCTGGCGATCTTTCTAAGAGCAGAGTTAGGCTTCTTAGGTGTAGCGGTCTTAACTGCTGTGCATACGCCTCTCTTCTGAGGAGAAGATGTATCAATTGCCTTCTTGTGAAGAGAATTGAAACCTCTCTGAAGCGCAGGAGCTGTAGACTTCTTCTCGGAAGTCTGACGACCTTTACGAACTAACTGGTTAAATGTTGGCATTCCTTTCACCTCCTGTATTAATTGGTAAAACATTTATGATAAACAAGTTATCTCCTGACATGAGAAAACCCGCAATCACCGACATGCATCAAGCGAAAGGGCATAGTTACCCTCTCGCTCGTCGCACAGTTTTTAAGTATAAATATATAAATTTACCTTGTCAAGCACAATCTAATTAAAATTGCACTATTTTATATACTTTTCATAATTTCGAAAAGTACTTACTCCTCATCATCAGCTACAACTACTTCTTCTGCATCTGTGTCGAGGTCAGTAATAATCTCATCGTCATCATCAAAACGCTTCTTTAAGATGAGCTTCTCGGGATCCTTGAAGTTTGCATCTGTATTGAGCGCTGTGTTGCGATAACGCTTCATACCTGTACCTGCAGGAATCAGCTTACCGATAATAACATTTTCCTTAAGTCCGATAAGCGGATCAACCTTACCCTTAATAGCTGCATCTGTAAGAACCTTTGTGGTCTCCTGGAATGAAGCTGCTGACAGGAATGAGTTGGTTGCAAGCGCTGCCTTGGTGATACCAAGAATAACCTGCTTGCCTTCAGCGGGCTTTTTGCCTTCGCTGATAAGTCTTTCGTTGTCATCCTCAAAGTCGAGTACGTCAACAAGTGTTCCGGGAAGGAAGTTTGTATCTCCGCTCTCCTCAATACGAACCTTCTTGAGCATCTGACGAACGATAACCTCGATATGCTTATCGCAGATATCAACACCCTGCAGACGATAAACTCTCTGAACCTCGCGGAGCAGATAATCCTGAACTGCACGGATTCCCTTGATCTTAAGAAGATCATGAGGATTTACACTACCTTCTGTAAGCTCGTCACCGGCCTCAACCTGCTCGTTATCCATAACCTTGATTCTGGATCCGTAAGGAATGAGATATGCCTTGGACTCTCCGGTCTCATTGTTTGTGATGATAACCTCGCGCTTTTTCTTTGTATCCTTAATGGTAGCTGTACCATCAAGCTCTGAAATAATAGCAAGTCCCTTAGGTTTTCTTGCCTCGAAAAGTTCCTCAACACGGGGAAGACCCTGTGTGATATCGCCACCGGCAACACCACCGGTATGGAAGGTTCTCATGGTAAGCTGTGTACCGGGCTCACCGATTGACTGAGCAGCGATAATACCAACTGTCTCACCAACCTGAACAGGCTCACCTGTTGCCATGTTTGCTCCGTAGCACTTAGCACAGATACCGATGTGTGAACGGCAGGTAAGGATTGTACGAATCTTAACCTTTGTTACAGGATCACCATTACTGTTAACACCCTCACTGAGAATTCTCTTAGCACGGCTGGGAGTAATGATGTGATTCTTCTTAACAATGATATTGCCATCCTTATCCTTGATATCCTCACATGTATATCTTCCTGTGATACGATCCTCTAAAGGCTCAATCATAGCCTTACCATCCTTGAATTCCTTAACGGTAATTCCGGGGATAGTAGCCTTTCCTTCACTACAGTCAAGCTCACGAATGATAAGCTCCTGAGATACGTCAACCATTCGACGTGTCAGGTATCCGGAATCGGCTGTACGAAGAGCTGTATCTGACAGACCCTTACGAGCACCATGCGCTGACATGAAGTACTCCAGAACATCCAGACCTTCACGGAAGTTTGACTTGATAGGAAGTTCGATTGTACGACCTGTTGTATCAGCCATAAGTCCACGCATACCTGCGAGCTGCTTGATCTGCTGATCACTACCACGGGCTCCGGAATCAGCCATCATGTGGATGTTGTTGTACTTATCAAGTCCCTTAAGAAGTACATCTGTAAGCTGTTTATCTGTCTCCATCCAAGTCTCAACTACAAGACGATAACGCTCTTCGTCTGTCATAAGACCACGACGGTAATTTGTTGCAATCTCATCAACTACTGCCTGAGCCTTATCAAGCATCTCCTGCTTCTGCGGAGGCACTGTCATATCTGCGATTGATACAGTCATGGCAGCTCTTGTTGAGTAGTGATAACCTGTAGACTTGATCTTATCAAGAACCTCTGCTGTAGCAAATGTTCCATGAGTATTGATCATATTTGTAACAATCTTCTTCAGCTGCTTCTTACCAACCATGAAGTCGATCTCAAGCTTATACTTGTTCTCCGGTACGGAACGATCTACAAATCCAAGATCCTGAGGAATGAACTCATTAAACAGGAATCTTCCGAGTGTAGATTCAACAAGTCCTGATTCTTCCTCACCGTTCTCGTTCTTACGGCTTACACGGATAGTAATCTTTGACTGAAGTGTAATGTAATCATTTTCATATGCAAGGATAGCTTCATCAATGCTCTTGAAGAACTTACCCTCGCCCTTAGCACCTTCACGCTCCTGTGTAAGATAGTAGATACCAAGGACCATATCCTGAGTAGGAACGTTTACAGGGCCACCATCTGAAGGCTTAAGCAGGTTATTGGGAGCAAGCATAAGGAATCTGCTCTCTGCCTGTGCCTCAACTGACAGCGGAAGATGTACAGCCATCTGGTCACCGTCGAAGTCCGCATTGAAAGGCGTACATACGAGTGGATGAAGCTTAATAGCTTTACCTTCTACAAGGATGGGCTCAAACGCCTGAATACCAAGTCTGTGAAGTGTGGGAGCACGGTTAAGCATTACAGGGTGCTCTTTGATTACATCCTCAAGCACATCCCATACCTGCTCATCAAGTCTCTCAACAAGCTTCTTGGCATTCTTTATATTCTGTGAGATTCCTCTGGAAACAAGTTCTTTCATAACGAAGGGCTTGAAAAGCTCAATAGCCATTTCCTTAGGAAGTCCGCACTGATATATCTTAAGTTCAGGGCCTACGACGATAACTGAACGTCCTGAATAGTCAACACGCTTACCAAGGAGGTTCTGACGGAAACGACCGCCCTTACCTTTAAGCATGTCTGAAAGTGACTTAAGCGCACGGTTTCCGGGGCCTGTTACAGGTCTTCCACGTCTACCGTTATCTATAAGGGCATCAACTGCCTCCTGAAGCATACGCTTCTCGTTTCTTACGATAATATCCGGAGCTCCAAGGTCAAGGAGTCTCTTCAAACGGTTATTACGGTTGATGATACGACGATACAGATCATTAAGATCTGATGTTGCAAAACGTCCACCATCAAGCTGAACCATAGGACGAAGATCCGGAGGAATTACCGGTATGCAGTCAAGAATCATCCATGACGGATCATTACCTGACTCACGGAAAGACTCAACAACCTCAAGTCTCTTGATGATACGCTGTTTCTTCTGTCCGCTTGAAGTATCAAGGCCTTCCTTGAGTTCCTGATACTCTGCCTCAAGATCGATGCTCATAAGAAGCTCTTTTACAGCCTCTGCACCAATGCCGGCACGGAATTTTCCGCCCCACTCTTCACGAGCATCCTGATACTCTTTTTCTGAAAGAACCTGCTTGTACTCAAGGTTAGTCTCACCTGCATCAAGAACTATATATGATGCGAAATAGAGAACCTTCTCAAGTACTCTGGGTGAAAGATCAAGGATAAGGCCCATACGGCTGGGAATACCCTTGAAATACCAGATATGTGATACAGGAGCAGCAAGCTCGATGTGGCCCATACGCTCACGACGAACACTGCTCTTTGTTACCTCAACGCCGCAACGGTCGCAGATAACACCTCTGTAACGAATCTTCTTATACTTTCCGCAGTGACACTCCCAATCCTTTGTGGGTCCGAAAATCTTCTCACAGAAGAGACCGTCTCTCTCAGGCTTAAGTGTACGATAGTTGATTGTCTCAGGCTTTAATACTTCGCCATGTGACCACTCTCTGATCTTCTCAGGAGAAGCGAGACCAATCTTAATTGCGTCAAAAGTCATTGGCTGATATGTCGGTGCTGCTGAAGATCTTCCGCTTGAAGCATCGTTTATTGCTTTATTCATTGTAGAATCAGACATTCGTAACCTCTTTTCTGTTGTTTACATGATTGCAGTTACTTTATTACCGCATATTAAAAGTTGTCATCAAGACCGTCTGCAGCATCAAATTCTTCCTCGAAAGCTGCTCCGTCTTCATCTTCAGTCACAAGCTCTCCGTCTTCATCAAAAGCCTGTGTCTGATAACCGTTCTCAGCAAGATTCTCACGATCGTAATCTCGGTTAACCTCACCTTCGATCTCATAGCGGTAGTCAGAATCACTGTAATCAACTGACTCCATGATCTCAACCTCTGTATTATCCTCGCGAAGTACGCGTACATCCAGACCAAGTGACTGGAGTTCCTTCAAAAGAACCTTGAAGGATTCAGGTACTCCGGGTTCAGGGATATTATCACCCTTAATGATAGCTTCGTAAGTCTTAACACGACCAACAACGTCATCAGACTTAACTGTAAGGATCTCCTGAAGTGTATAAGCTGCGCCATAAGCCTCAAGAGCCCAAACTTCCATCTCTCCGAAACGCTGTCCACCGAACTGAGCCTTACCGCCAAGAGGCTGCTGTGTAACCAGTGAGTAAGGGCCGGTTGAACGTGCATGGATCTTATCATCAACAAGGTGATGGAGCTTAAGGTAATGCATGTGTCCGATAGTGGTCGGTGAATCGAACGGAATACCTGTGCGTCCGTCGCGAAGCTGCACCTTACCATCTGTGTGGATCGGAACACCCTTCCAAAGCTCTCTGTGATCTCTGTTGTCATATAGATACTTCATGATCTCGGGATCAACAGAATCTTTATATTTCTCTTCAAACTCTTCCCATGAGCTGTTTACATAATCGTTAGCCATGGTCAGAGTAGCCTGTATATCTTTCTCGTTAGCACCATCAAAAATAGGTGTTGCAATATTGAATCCAAGAGCCTTAGCAGCAAGTGAAAGGTGAATCTCAAGGACCTGTCCGATATTCATACGAGAAGGCACGCCAAGAGGATTAAGCACGATATCCAGCGGACGTCCGTTAGGCAGGTACGGCATATCTTCAATAGGAAGCACGCGGGAAACGACACCCTTGTTACCGTGACGACCAGCCATCTTATCTCCGACTGAAATCTTTCTCTTCTGTGCTATATAAATACGAACTGCCTGGTTTACACCAGGGCTGAGTTCATCACCATTCTCTCTTGTGAATACCTTGGCATCAACAACGATACCATACTCACCGTGAGGAACCTTAAGTGATGTATCTCTTACCTCACGTGCCTTCTCACCGAAGATGGCACGAAGGAGTCTCTCTTCTGCTGTAAGCTCTGTCTCTCCCTTAGGAGTAACCTTACCTACAAGGATATCACCCGCACGAACCTCTGCACCGATACGAATAATTCCGCGATCGTCAAGATCCTTAAGTGCTTCATCGCCGACACCGGGAACATCTCTTGTTATTTCTTCAGGTCCGAGCTTTGTCTCACGAGCTTCTGCTTCATACTCTTCAATATGAATAGAAGTGAATACATCGTCACGAACAAGTCTCTCACTAAGAAGAACAGCGTCCTCGTAGTTATAACCTTCCCATGTCATAAATCCGATAAGAGGGTTCTTACCAAGACCAAGCTCACCCATGTAAGTGGAAGGACCATCAGCGATAACCTGACCAGCTTTAACATGGTCACCCTTGAATACTATAGGTCTCTGGTTATAGCAGTTACTCTGGTTACTTCTCTGGAACTTGATAAGGTGATACTCTTCCTTCTCACCGTCATCATAAGTCATCTGAATAAGTTTGCTGTCAACAAAGTCGATAACACCATCTTTTTTAGCAACTACGCAAACACCTGAGTCAACAGCTGCCTTCTGCTCCATGCCTGTTCCTACTGCAGGTGCCTCTGTTGTAAGAAGCGGTACTGCCTGACGCTGCATGTTTGATCCCATAAGAGCACGGTTAGCATCGTCATTCTCAAGGAAAGGAATAAGCGCTGTAGCAACTGAGAATACCATTCTCGGTGATACGTCCATGTACTCAAACATTGTCTTCGGATACTCGGAAGTCTCCTCTCTGTAACGGCCTGAAGCATTATTCTTCTTGAAATAGCCGTTCTCATCAAGAGGTGTGTTAGCCTGAGCTACATGGAAATTATCTTCTTCATCCGCTGTAAGATACTCAACCTCATCAGTTACACGAGGGTTCTGAGGATCCGTGCGATCTACCTTACGATAAGGAGCCTCCACGAAACCATACTGGTTAACTCTTGCATAACTTGCAAGTGAGTTGATAAGACCGATGTTGGGTCCTTCAGGAGTCTCAATAGGGCACATACGTCCGTAGTGAGTATAGTGTACGTCTCGAACCTCGAATCCTGCTCTGTCTCTTGAAAGACCGCCGGGACCAAGTGCTGAAAGACGACGCTTATGTGTAAGCTCACCAAGAGGGTTGTTCTGATCCATGAACTGTGACAGCTGTGAAGATCCGAAGAACTCCTTAACAGCAGCCTGTACAGGCTTGATGTTGATAAGGCTCTGTGCTGAGATCTCATCTGCGTCATGAGTTGTCATGCGCTCACGAACAACACGCTCAAGTCTGGAAAGACCAATTCTGTACTGGTTCTGTAAAAGCTCACCAACACAACGGATACGACGATTACCAAGGTGATCGATATCATCGTCATGGCCAATACCATATTCAAGGTGCATATTATAGTTAATGGAAGCAAGAATATCTTCCTTAGTAATGTGCTTAGGAATAAGCTCGTTTACATTCTTTCTGATAACGTCAGCAAGGCTCTCAGGATCCTTATCAGCATACTCTGTAAGAATATCTCTGAGTGCAGGATAATAAACATCCTCAGTAATTCCGAGCTCTTCAGGATTACAATCGATAAAGCTTGTAATATCAACCATCATATTAGAAAGAACCTTGATATTACGCTCCTCGCCCTGAATAAGAACATAAGGAATACCTGCATTCTGAATGTCAGTTGCAAGAGCACGATCAACCTTTGTGCCTGCAGCTGCAATCATCTCGCCTGTGTTCTCATCGATAACATCCTCTGCAAGAATCTGCTTATTAATTCTGTTCTTGAAGTGAAGCTTCTTATTGAACTTATAACGTCCAACCTTTGCAAGATCATATCTTCTTGCATCAAAGAACATAGCTGTAATAAGGCTCTCTGCACTTTCTACGCTAAGAGGCTCGCCGGGACGAATCTTTTTATACAACTCAAGAAGACCACTCTGGTAATCAGTCGAGGGATCCTTTGTAAATGAAGCCTGGATCTTGGGCTCATCACCAAACAGGTCTAAAATTTCTTCGTTGGATCCGATTCCAAGCGCACGAATCAGGACAGTAACCGGTACTTTTCTGGTTCTGTCTACTCTTACATAAAATACGTCATAGGAATCGGTCTCATACTCGAGCCATGCACCACGGTTAGGAATAACGGTGCATGCGATAAGCTTTTTACCGATCTTATCGCGAGTAATATCGTAATAGATACCGGGGGAACGTACAAGCTGGCTGACGATTACACGCTCTGCTCCGTTGATAACGAAGGTTCCGGTTGCTGTCATAAGAGGAAGATCACCCATAAAAATCTCATGCTCTGCGATCTCTCCGCTCTCCTTATTGTTAAGACGGACCATAACCTTAAGCGGTGCTGCAAAAGTTGCATCTCTCTCTTTACATTTCTCGATTGTGTTCTTGTTTTTATCGATTTCATCTTCACAAAGCTTGAAATCAACAAACTCAAGACTCAGCTTACCGCTGTAATCTTCAATAGGAGAGATATCGTCAAAGACCTCTTTAAGGCCCTCGTCAAGGAACCATTGATAGGAGTTCTTCTGAACTTCGATCAGGTTCGGCATCTCCAGGACTTCCTTCTGGCGCTGGAAACTCATACGTACATTCTTACCAGTACCACTAGGATGCAATCTGTTTTTTTCCATTGACATTCACCCCGTTCTTATTTTTTATTTGGCTGCTGAGCTGTTGTACTCTAAAAAAGCGCGCAAAAGCCCACCACTCCACAATAGTGCATCATCCATTGTACAACAAGCTTTTTCGCGCGTCAAGTAATTTTTTTATCTATTTTTTTGAAACGAAAAAGGGAAGATACCTACGTATCTTCCCTTCAGTAAATTCATAAGTGATGGATTACTTAAGAGTAACCTTAGCACCCTCAGCCTCAACCTTAGCCTTGATGTCATCAGCCTCTTCCTTAGAAGCGCCTTCCTTGATCATCTTAGGAGCATTGTCTACAAGATCCTTTGCTTCCTTAAGACCAAGACCTGTGATCTCACGAACAACCTTGATAACCTTAACCTTGTTAGGACCTACTTCTGTAAGCTCTACGTTGAACTCAGTCTTCTCTTCCTCAGCACCTGCTGCTGCGCCGCCTGCTGCTGCTACAACAACACCTGCTGCTGCTGATACGCCGAACTCTTCCTCACAAGCCTTAACGAGATCGTTAAGCTCAAGAACTGATAACTCTTTGATTGCATCGATAATCTCTGCTGTAGATAACTTTGCCATTATTATTTACCTCCATTAAAAATAAGTTTGTTTTCAAAATTAAAATATTACTCAGCTGTTGTTGCTGCTGCCTCTTCAGCAGGAGCCTCAGCTGTCTCTGCTGCGGGAGCCTCCTCTGCAGGAGCTGCTTCTGCTGCAGGTGCTGCTTCTTCACCGCCCTCAGCCTTCTTCTCAGCGATCTGCTTAATAACGCGAGCGAAGTTTGTGATAGGTGACTGCATAGAACCAAGCAACTTGGAAAGCAACTGATCCTTGGGAAGGATGTTTGCGATCTCCTTGAGTGCCTCTGCATCATACAGCTTGCCCTCGATCACACCACCTTTGATCTCAAGTGCCTTTGCCTTCTTTGCGAAATCGCAGAGCACACGTGCAGGAGCTGCAGGATCTGTCTCGGAAATAGCGAGTGCGCTGGGTCCGTTAAGAAGATCTGAAAGCTGCTCAAAATCTGTGCCCTTGAATGCGAAGTTCATCATCGTATTTTTGTAAACCTTGTAGCTGACGTTCTCAGCACGAAGCTTTCTACGAAGCTCTGTGTCCTCAGCAACAGTTAAACCACGGTGATCTACAAGTACGAGTGCCTGAGCGTTCTGAATTTTCTCAGAAATCTCTTTTACTACGGGCTGTTTTAATTCAACCTTTGCCATCTTTTTACCTCCTTATAGAATTTACCGCCAAAGAAAAACCTCTTATCACAAAGACAAGAGGCATAAAAGTCATATTAAAACTTTTTCCTCGGTAGGCGCTGTGCTTACGTCATCAAATGACACCTACTGTCTTCGGCTGGTCATAACGACCTTGAGTAGATTAACACAATAATACAACTGTGTCAACAACTTTTTTCAAAAGTTTATAATCAGTTTCTTAATATTTGATGTTACTCTTCTTCTGTGTCTCCAACAGGCTTACCACCGGTTGCGAGCCACTTAAGATACGCATTGATGAACGGATCAAGATCCCCATCAAGAACTCCGTCAGCATTAGACGCCTTAAAACCTGTTCGAGTATCATTAACCATTGTGTAAGGCTGAAGGACATAGGATCTGATCTGACTTCCCCATGCGTTATCCATTACCTCACCTCTGATACCTGCAAGCTTCGCTGCCTGCTCTTCCTGTTTCATAATGAAGAGCTTTGCTTTCAGCATCTGCATTGCCTTGTCCTTGTTCTGGAACTGAGAACGCTCATTCTGACAAGCAACTACAACACCTGTAGGAATATGTGTGATACGCACAGCAGATGATGTCTTATTGATGTGCTGTCCACCCGCACCACTTGAACGATATGTATCAATTCTAAGGTCATCAGGGTTAATGTCGATATCTACATCTTCCTCAATATCAGGCATGATATCACAGGAAACGAATGATGTCTGTCTCTTAGCCTGTGCATTGAACGGGCTGATACGAACAAGTCTGTGAACACCGTGCTCTGACTTAAGAAGTCCGTAAGCATTAGTTCCTGAAATCTGGAATGTAACCGACTTGATTCCGGCTTCATCACCATCGAGATAGTCAAGAACTTCTGTTGAGAAGCCCTTTCTCTCAGCCCATCTGGTGTACATTCTGTAGAGCATTGATGCCCAGTCGCAAGCCTCTGTTCCACCTGCACCTGCATTAAGTCTGAGGATTACATCATATTTGTCATAAGGTCCGTTCAAAAGGTTACTGATACGGATTTTCTCAAGAGTATCTTCAAACTGATCAAGCTCTGACCTGATCTCTGCAGCCATATCGTCATCATCAACACCCTCTTCATTCTGAAGGTCGATGAGATCCATCATATCGTCGTACTGTTTGTGAAGACCTTCTACCTCTGCAACAAGATCCTGCATGTTCTTAAGATTTCTTGTCTTCTTGTTGGCCTTCTCAGCATCATCCCAGAAGGTAGGCTCTTCCATCTCACGGGAAAGCTCTTCGATCATTTTCTTCTTTGAATCAAGGTCAAGTGAACCTGTCACCTCGTCGAGAGTCCCCCTCAGGTTTGAGAGTTCAACCTTCATCTGATCTAAAATTACCATACTTGAATCCTTCCATAAAAAAACTTGGATTATAATTCCATCCAAGATAAACCTCATCCGGCCGCTTCGCGGCCACCTTCCCCTTAAAAAGGGGAAGGCAGTAATTGTTACTGCATTCTGCCGTGGCAGTTTTTAAATTTCTTACCGCTTCCGCAAGGGCATGGATCGTTGGGATAAACCTTGGCTTCCATACGCTTAACGGGTTCCTTCGCAGCGCTATCGTCTTTATTGGTACCTGTTACCTTTGCAACCTGCTCACGCTCTACCTTCTCTTCGATGTGAACGTGGAAGAGAAGTCTTACGGTATCTTCCTTGATGTTACGTGTCATCTCATCGAACATCTCAAAACCGGCAAGCTTATACTCAATCTTAGGATCTCTCTGAGCGAAAGCCTGAAGGCCGATACCCTGACGAAGCTGATCCATATCGTCAATGTGGTCCATCCACTTTCTGTCGATAACCTTAAGGAGAATTACACGCTCGATCTCACGGATTGTCTCGGGTTCCGGGAACTCCGCTTCTTTTTCCTCATAGAGCTTAACTGCCTCTTCCTTGAGCTGCTGCTTAAGGCCGTTCTTGGTAAGCTTGTTGATTCGTCCGCGATTGATCTTCTTAAGCGGAATCGTAGGAAGCAGAAGCTCATTGAGCTCTGTAAGATTCCACTCATCGGAATCGGTCACCTCTCCTACTACTGTCTCCACAGCCTCCTCAACTATATCCGTAATCATCTTATAAACAGTATCACGCATGCTGTCACCGTTAAGAACACGTCTGCGCTCGTCATAGATGATCTCTCTCTGCTCATTGTTAACCTGGTCATACTCAAGAAGATTTTTACGAATACCGAAGTTGTTATCCTCGATCTTCTTCTGAGCTGACTCGATTGCTTTTGACAAAGCCTTATGCTCAATCTCCTGTCCCTCCGGAATACCAAGGGAATTAAACATGGAGATAAGTCTCTCTGAACCAAACAGTCTAAGAAGGTTATCCTCAAGTGAAAGATAGAACTTTGATTCACCGGGATCTCCCTGACGTCCTGAACGTCCACGAAGCTGATTATCTATACGTCTACTCTCATGACGCTCTGTACCCACAATCTTAAGACCGCCGGCTGCAAGTGCCTCGTCATCAAGCTTAATATCGGTACCACGTCCTGCCATGTTGGTAGCGATTGTAACAGCGCCGTGTTTTCCTGCCTCTGCGACAATCTGTGCTTCCATCTCATGGAACTTCGCATTCAATACGTTGTGCGGGATTCCTCTCTTTTTAAGGAGCTTACTTACTTCCTCTGAAGACTCAATTGTTATGGTACCAACCAGAACAGGCTGTCCCTTTTCATGAGCTGCCTGAACAGCATCAGCTACAGCATTGAGTTTCTCCTTCTTTGTTTTGTAAACAGCATCCTGAAGGTCCTTACGGATAACAGGTCTGTTGGTAGGAATCTCTATAACGTCCATTCCGTAGATATCACGGAACTCGCGCTCCTCTGTAAGAGCAGTACCTGTCATACCACACTTTTTCTCGAACTTGTTAAAGAAGTTCTGGAAAGTAATGGTAGCAAGTGTCTTGGATTCTCTCTTAACCTTTACATGCTCCTTAGCCTCGATAGCCTGGTGGAGACCATCTGAATAACGACGTCCGGGCATTACACGACCGGTAAACTCATCGACGATAAGTACTTCATCATCTTTAACAATGTAGTCGTGATCCTTCGCCATAAGGTTGTTTGCGCGAAGAGCAAGGATTATGTTGTGCTGGATCTCGAGGTTTTCGGGATCAGCAAGGTTATCTATTCTGAAGAAGTTCTCAACCTTAGCAACACCCTGTGCAGTAAGGTTTACAAGCTTATCCTTCTCATTAACTATGAAATCTCCGGACTCCTCCTGCTCGATACCCATGATGGCATCCATCTTGGAGAACTCTTCCATATCAGCACCGCGAGTCATCTGCTTAGCGAGGATGTCGCAAGCCTCGTAGAGCTTTGTGGACTTGTCGCTCTGACCGGAAATAATAAGAGGTGTACGGGCTTCGTCAATAAGAATTGAGTCAATCTCATCGATGATGGCGTAATTAAGTCCGCGAAGAACGCACTGCTCTTTGTAAATAGCCATATTATCACGAAGATAGTCGAAACCAAGTTCATTATTGGTAACGTAAGTGATGTCGCAGTTATAAGCTGCCTGTCTCTCCTCACTGTTCATGCTGTTAAGAACAACACCGACAGTCAATCCGAGAAACTCATGAACTTTTCCCATCCACTCAGCATCACGCTTAGCAAGGTAATCGTTGACCGTTACAACATGAACACCCTTACCTGCAAGTGCATCAAGATATGAAGGAAGGGTAGCCACAAGGGTCTTACCTTCACCGGTACGCATCTCTGCGATACGACCCTGATGAAGAATAACTCCACCTATAAGCTGAACGCGGAAATGTTCCATACCGAGTACTCTGCATGCTGCCTCACGAACAGTGGCATATGCCTCGGGCAAAATGTCGTCCAGCGTCTCCCCACTCTCAAGTCTCTTCTTGAATTCATCGGTCTTAGCCTTCAGCTCTTCATCAGAAAGCTTCTTCATCTCAGGCTGCAGACTCTCGATCTTATCTACAGTTCCCTGGATTCTCTTAAGCTCTCTCTCGCTGTGTGTACCGATGATCTTATCAATAATGCTCATTTCTTAACACTCCGTTTAAATAATTACATGTAAAAAAGTAGGAGGCCTCTGATTCGCCTCCTACTTTAATAAAGACAAAATCTCACATGACATTCTAACAAATAACAAAAATATTATCAACATAAAACATGACAGCAACGCCAAAACAGGCTCCGTCATCCTTTGGGAACGCCCTCTCAGGGCTCCTCAACCGAATACTCTATGCCATCCACAGTAACACTCTTTACCGTGTTAAGAGAACTGAATATCTTCTCATCAACATAGTTGAAGGTTTCCGGAGTCTCTCCTTTGTCCAGAGCCTCAATAAGCGCCCGGACTCTGGGACCGTGGAGCGGGTTGCACTCTGCTATGCAGGATATCTTTCCTTCTCTGCAATATTCAAGGGACTTTTCATTCACGCCATCAAAAGAGACCACCATTACTTCTCCGTTTTTTATATTGGGTCCCACGCGTTTTCCTGCCGCTTCCAAGGCGTCTATTGCACCTATAGCCATATTGTCGTTCTCGCAGTAAACCACGTTGATGTTGTCATACCCCTTGAGCATTGCAGCCATAACTTCTCTGCCTTTATTTTCAGTAAAGTCACCGCTGACCTCTGTTATGAGATCCCAGCCGTTCTCCCTTGCTGCATTGGCCAGTCCCCTGGTTCTTCCGATCTGAGCGGTGGATCCCATCGTCCCCTGGATATTTACTATATGAAGCTCCTCAGGTGAGATGTTTCGTACTTCAGTTAATTTCCTTAGCCATTCGGTCATCTTCTTACTTTCAAGCTCGAAGTCCGAACCAACCCAGCAGGAAAAGAGTGTTTTATCTGCTACATCAACTCTTCTGTCCACTAGAATAACAGGTATTCCTGCGTCTCTGGCTTCCGTCAGAACTGATTCCCATCCTGTCTCTGTTGCGGGAGCAAGCACGATATAATCGACGCCCTGCTGAATAAACATCCTGACTGCAGTTATCTGGTTAGCCTGTTTTTGCTGTCCGTTTTTATATACAAGATTAAAACCGTTATCCCTGGTGAAGGCCTCCTGCATGGAGATTGTATTGGTATTTCTCCAGTCGGATTCCGCGCCAAGCTGTGAAAATCCCACAGTTATGAGATCTTCTTCAACGGTTTCATCTGTGCTTTCTTCTTTAATGGCACTGCTCCCGCAGCCGGCTGCAAGAGCCGGCAGGAGGAGCAGTAAGGTAAGTAGTGTGGCAATCTTTTTCATGCTTTTAATGCTTTCTTTTTCTGAGCCATAACCACGCTCTGGATCAGAAGGAATATGCAGAGCATCGCTGCGATTGTGATACCGGTCCACCAAGCCTGGTCAAGACCTGCTGACGAAACGATGTTCTGAATTGTACTAAGTGAGAGCACTCCGAAAAGTGTTCCGATAATATTTCCCACACCACCGGTAAGCATTGTGCCACCGATGATTGATGATGCGATAGCGTTCATTTCCATACCCATCGCATGGCTGGCTGAACCTGAACCAACATGGAGGAAATAAACATAACCGCCGATACCTGCGAGAACGCTGCAGATCATGTGTGAAAGGAACTTTGTTCTCTTTACATTGATGCCAAGCATAAGTGCGCTCTGCTTGTTGCCGCCCACTGCGTAAAAACTGCGGCCTAGTTTTGTCCAGCGAAGAGCAATAAACAAAACGGCTACAACTATCAGCGCAACGATTACACCGATTTCTACATAGGCAGGTACATAAATGCCCTTTTTGTTCGTGGTTCCCATTCCGGGAATAATAATTCTTGTAAGCTTAAGGGCTGTAAACTCATCATCAGCAACATTGAAAGGAGCTGTGTTAACAATAGTTGTCATACCTCTTGCAAAGAACATACCTGCAAGGGAAACGATGAAAGGCTGGATATCAAGATAAGCTACAAGGAAGCCCTGAACTAAGCCGTAAGCAATACCGATGCCAAGAGCTATAAGTATTGATCCGATGATGCTTCCGTCGTGATAATCAAGATAAACCGCGCAGCACATGGATACAAGAGCAACGACACCGCCGACTGAAATATCGATTCCGCCGGAGATCATAACCACGCTCATTCCGCATGCTGTAATAATGAGAGCCGCATTTGCATTCAGGATGTTAAAGAACATCTGGGGCTTTGTGAAAGCACCCCCCTGGAACACAATAGCTCCGATATACATAAGGAAGAAAATCACTATAGTAATAGTAAGGAGAAGAGAAGTATCATTCATCTTCCCGAAAATATTTTTCTTTGAACCGCTCATTCAGGCCACCTCCTTCTTCGCAGGCGCGACCTTCTTGGTAAGCTGCTTCATATAATCTCTCACTGTCGGAGCAGAGAACACAACAAGTACGATAACGACTACTGCCTTGTATGCTGCAAGAGCATCCGACTGAACGTTGAATTTATAGAGAGTTGTTGTAAGGAACTGAATTACATATGCTCCCAAAATAGAAGCCCACATATTAAACTTACCGCCGGAAAGTGCATTTCCGCCAAGTGCAACCGCAAGGATTGCATCCATCTCTATGTCCTTTGCAATAACGGAATAATTGATGGTTGAAAGTCTGCTGACCTTGATAAGTGCTGCAACTGCCACGCAGAGTCCAAGAATAACAAAACTGAGGAACTTTATAAATGTAGGATTGATACCGTTGAGTCTTGAAGAATTCTCGTTGATACCAACTGCCTGGGTATAAAGACCGAGGTTTGTAAACTTAAGCACAAGTGCGATTACAATGATGCATGCAATAACAATGAAAACTGTTGTCGGAACCGGAATTCCGGGAATGAAACTTCCAAAGTATGCGAACTTGGGATCCGGAACAATAGGAAGCTCATTGTTGTTGATCCACGCTGCGATGGAGCGTCCGGCCGTAAACAGTATAAGCGTCGCTATCATGGGCTGAATCTTGAATACCGCAACCAACATTCCGTTAAAAGCTCCACAGAGCATTCCTACTACACAAGCTACAAGGAATGCAACAATGATTGGTGCCGCAAGCTCTGTAGGTCTTGAAGTACCGCCGCACAGAACTCTCAGCATAGCAGAACCAGCAATAGCGATTGTAGCGCCGACAGAAATATCCTGTCCGCCTGAAGCAGCTGTAACCAGTGTCATGCCTATAGCCAGAATACCAAGCTCTGAGCCGTAGTCCAGAATTGTTATAAGGTATCCGGAGAGAACCGGATTACCTGCATTGTTAGTTCCGAGAGTTATTTTGAAAAATCCCGGATCATTGATCAGGTTTATTACCGCCAGGAGAAGAAGTGCCAGGATCGGTATAAACAACTGATTTCCAACGAGCTTTTTGAAAAAGCTCTCATCTTTATTTGCTGTTTTACTCATATCTTACTTATCCCCCGCGATTGTACTCATTATCTTATTCTGTGTAAGGTCACCGCCACTGAGTTCCCCTACAACCTTTCTGTCTCTCATAACCACAAGTCTTGAGCAGGTTCTGAGCATCTCGTCTGTTTCCGAAGAAATGAAAGTAACACTCATACCCTCTTTTGCAAGCTCAAGAACAAGCTTCTGAATATCAACCTTGGTTCCTACATCGATACCTCTCGTAGGCTCATCAAGAATAAGATACTCAGGATGCATAAGCAGCCATCTCGCAAGGATAACCTTCTGCTGATTTCCTCCGGAGAGAGACTTTATAGGTGTGTCTACCGAAGCTGTCTTTATGTTCAGCTTCTTTATGTACTCCTCAGCAAACGCATTTACCTGAGCCTTGCTGAAGGGCTTGAAAAATCCGGTAAGCACCTGAAGTGCCAGGATTATGTTTTCCTTAACAGACAGATCACCGATTATACCGTCACCTTTTCTGTCCTCAGGAAGGTAAGCAATTCCATGCTTCATGGCATCGAGCGGCTTGCTGATCTTAACCTCTTTTCCGTGCATCTTTACAGTTCCGTTAAGAACTCTGTCTGCTCCGAAAATAGCTCTTACGCACTCACTTCTTCCGGAACCGAGAAGTCCGGTAAATCCGTTGACCTCACCCTTTTTAATATAGAAATCAAAGGGCTTGATTCCTGCATTACTCTGAAGCTCCGATGCCTCAAATACACGTTCATCGGCATCCGCACCTTCATAGCTTCCGCCCTCTCCCTTAATATCCGAGAGGTCATCCATCTCTTTACCAAGCATCTTGGCAACCAGCTGAACTCTGGGCAGATCCTTGATCTCATATTCCCCGACAAGCTGACCGTCACGAAGAACCGTTATCTTGTCACAAACTTCGTAAACCTGATCAAGGAAGTGGGTTACGAAAATGATACCTACGCCTCTGGCTTTAAGATCTCTCATGAGACCGAAAAGCTTTTCAACCTCCTGCTCATCAAGTGATGATGTAGGCTCATCGAGGATAAGCACCTTACAATCCATATCTACCGCCCTTGCAATTGCAACCATCTGCTGAACCGCGATGGAGCAGTTTGAAAGCTGCTGCTTTGCCTTGGCAGGTATTTCCAGTGACTGAAGAAGCTTGTCCGCCTCCTCATTCATTTTTTTCCAATTTGTTATCTTACCTTCTCCGCGCCCTATGAACATGTTCTCGGCAACAGTAAGATTAGGGCAAAGTGTGATCTCCTGATACACTGTACTGATGCCATTTTTCTGGGCATCCTGGGGTGAGTGAATTGCTACTTCACCCTTTCCTTCAAGAGTGATGGTACCTGCATCCTTACTGTAAACACCCGTGAGAACCTTTATCAGGGTTGATTTTCCTGCGCCGTTTTCTCCCATAAGCGCATGAATCTCACCTTTATTCAGAGAAAAGTCCACATTCTGCAAAGCCTTAACACCCGGGAAGGTTTTTACTATGCCTCGCATTTCCAAAACTCTGTTATCTTCCACTGACTTACCTCTTTCCTTTTTTCTACTTACTCCATTTCAAAAGAAAGAGCGGTGCGGACATTCCGCACCGCTCAATAAATCAACTATTAGATTCCGTACTTGTCTACGTCATCCTGTGTAATTGTTGTAGCATCGAAGCCCTTCTCATCCATGATGATTGTCTTCTCTGAAAGTGTGCCGCCGCTCTCAAGAGTCTTGATGATCTCATCGATGTAACTAGCCTGGAAAGGATTGCACTGTCCGTCGTAGTTCCAGTTCTGAGCAAGAAGCTCTTCAAGTGCCCACTTGTTGCAGTCATAACCCATAACGATTACGTCTTTGCCAACGCCGTGAGAGATACCAGCTGCGTCAAGAGCTGCAACTGCACCCTTAGCCATATCGTCGTTCTCTGCATAGATTACGTTGAAAGGTGTGCCTGCATCGATAACTGACTGAACGATCTGCTGAGCTTTCTCTGCATTCCACTCAGCTGTCTGCTGTGTAACGAGGTTCCATGATGCCTCTGCGTCAACCTTGTCGCTAAGAGCTCCGGAACGTCCCTGCTGAGCTGCTGAGCCCATAACACCCTGAATGTGGATGATGTTGTACTCATCAAGTCCCTGACCTGCGAGCCACTCAACTGCCATCTCACCTTCCTTAGCCATATCAGAAACGATAGAAGCCTCATAGAGTGAAGGATCTGCATCGATTGTACGGTCGAAAAGAATAACCTTTACACCTGCTGCCTGTGCATCCTGAAGAACTGAATCCCAGCCTGCTGTGTCAGCTGCGGAAAGAAGAAGATAATCAACTTCGTCCTGGATAAAGCCCTGAGCTGCTGTGATCTGCTCATCATTCTTTAAGCTGTAAGCAAACTTAGCATCATAGCCGTTTGCCTCATTGAACATTGCCTTTAAGTCAGCATCGTTAGCTGTACGATAACCGGACTCGTTAGGATCGTTGTTGATGATACCAACCTTGATAAGGTCGCCAGATGCTGCTGTTGTCTCTTCAGCTGCGGGCTCTTCTGTAGTTGTCTCTTCAGCTGTTGTCTCTTCAGCTGCGGGCTCTTCTGTTGTTGTCTCTTCAGCTGCGGGAGTCTCTGTTGCTGCAGACTCTGCAGGAGCTTCCTGTTTTGCGCCGCCACCGCATGCAACAAGGCTAAGTGCCATTGCTGATGCCATTACCATTGACAATACTTTTCTTTTCATAACTTTTTTTCCTCCTAAAAAAATATGAAAGTTAATAGCTGTGGGAACCCTTATGTCCCCGACAAGTATTATTCTAATTTTTTTAGTAAAAAAAGCCATTGAATAAAAAATGCATTGAAGTTGATTTTTTTATGTAAATTTTATTTAAGTTCATTTTTTTATGATTTCGGTTAAGATTTTCGGGAGGCGAATATTTACAATAGTCCCGACACCTTCCGTGGAATCAATTCCCACACCGTACTCATCACCAAACGACAGCCTGATTCTCTCATTTATATTGTAGAGACCGTAAATTGTATTATCCTCGGGCTTGTCACTTTTCAGATTTTCCCTGATCGATACAAGTCTCTCATCGGAGATGCCCATACCATCGTCCTTTACAGTGATCTGGATAAACTCACCCAGATCTCCGCCGGTAACTATTATCTTGCCGCCGCCTCGCCTGTTCTTAATTCCGTGATAGAGCGCATTTTCTACCACCGGCTGAATTGTGATTTTCGGAATCACATAGTCATAAATCGTCTCCGGAACATCTATCTCATACGAAAGGATATCCTGATACCTTATCTGCTGAATCTCAAGATAACTCCTGACGTGCTGCAGATCCTCCCTGATGGTAACAATTTCTTTACCTTTATTTAGTGAGCTTCTGAAAAAGTCGGAAAGACTTCCGACCATGCTCACAACCTGCTTCTGATTACCGGCCTCCGCGGACCATACAATAGCATCGAGCGTATTATACAAAAAGTGAGGATTTATCTGCGCCTGCAAAAGCTCAAACTCCGCTTTTCTCAGCTGCTTCTGCTCATTTTTTACCTGCTCCTCGATAGGCCTTGTAATCCACAAAGGCCCCCAGAAAGACATAACCATAATGAAGATAACGATAAATGCAAACAAACCGGTTGAGATTTTTACGATATCAAAATAGAACTGACTGGTCTCCTGCTGAGCCGTTTGAAGCTGTCTGTTTTCATAGTAGACGTACTCATTGATGGTTTCCTGCAAAAGCGACGTTACAATCTGGACATCATTCTCCCAGATCGTGATATTTGCCTCGTACCTGTCCTCGTAGTTCATATTATCTTCGATTCGATCAATATAAGTCTCGAGGTTGTTAAGGTATTTCTGTGCGCTCTCAAGACGCTTCCTGTTATCCTTGGTATCAGTGTAATCCTCGAGCCTCTCAACAACTTCCCTGGCATCGGACAAATACTCCGGTATCTTGGAATCCGCAAGCGCTACGTTTCCAACAATGAGCAAATAGGTCTCGTAATCAAAGTCCTCTTTGAAATCAAGACTGAATTCACTGGCCGCCACCACCGAACTTAGCATGTCTTTGTATCGCTCATTGATCGTCCACATATTATAAAAAGCGTACGCCATGAAAATGATGCTCGGAAGGAGCAGTATCACATATGAAATTCTTATCTGATTGGCCAGCTTGGATTTTCCGCTAACCGACCGTCTGCTCAATCCGTTTTCCATCAACTAATTCTCCTCCGTGCGATTACCGCCTCTGTACTGAGTAGGTGTAACCCCCTGAGTCTTTTTAAATAAATACGAAAAATAATGAGGATCCTTATATCCCACCATGAGCCCTATCTCGTTGCTCTTTTTGGATGTACTGCTGAGAAGCTCCTTCGCAGCATTCATACGATAGTCGGTGAGATATTTGATAAACGGCTGACCTGTCTGCTGCCTGAAAACTGCACTTAAATGATTAGGTGAAAAGTTAACGTGCGCGGCAAGTGTATTAAGCGACAGATCCTCCTCCGTGTAATGCTCCTCTATATAATTCATCACTTCGTTTACAACGTCGCGATAATGTCCCTTGTTATCATTTTCCCTTAAAGCCGCAGCATTTTTTACTATGCGGACCATATACTGCTGCGTCTTTTCCTCATCCGCAAGGACATCGGGAACGGGTATCTCCGGCTTCTCCTCACAGTGAAGCTCATTTTCCATAAAGTCCGTAACACAGAAATAGACATCCATCGCAATATACTGACGAAGAAGAGTTGAGCGAATCGCACCTTTTCCCATTCCGTTAATGAACTCTTCTATGAAAAATTCAGCCTCAGTGGTATCGCCTCTTCTGAGGAACTCTCTTATCAGCCTTCTGTCTATATGTCTCGGGTCAATTTCCGACAAAACCACATCCTCCTGCTGGGGATGGAGCATGTCCTCCTGACCTATCAAAAAGCCGTTGTCATCTGTCAAATACATGTGAGCGAAGGCTCTGCTGGCCCAGGAAAAAGATATCGGGATATCCGAAACTCGTCCTACGCACTGTCCAACACCTCCAAAATATTTTATATGATGGTACTTCTCGAAAAGCTTCTTCATTTTGAGCATGCTTTCTTCGATTTTCGCACCAATGGATTCATCGTCATCACCCTTGAACAAGAGTGCCGCACCCTCGATTCCAAGATCAAAGAAAATAGCACCTGCCTCTTCCGCAATGCCCCTTACACCCTTCTCAATTTCCACAACACTCTGGGAATACTCGTAGGCATCATGGCGGGTAGACCAAACCTTTAGACGAATCACGTTATATCTTATGGAAGTAAGGTCGAGTGAAAGCTTTTTAGCTCTGTCAAGAATCTCAGACAGTCCCTTGGTGCCTGCCACAAGATCTGCGAAAAGTTCCTGTCTGTCGTACTCAGTGCGCTCCAGCATTTCTTCTTCATAGCGCTTTTTCACTTCACGCTCACGGCGCTTTTCTCTTGTTTTCTCAGCAAGATTATCAATCTCTTTTAATAGATTTTCACCGCTTATGGGCTTACTAAGGTAGCTGGACACACCTATCCTTATAGCTTCCTGGGCAAACTGGAAATCTTCGTAACCCGTAAGAAGAATTATCTCTATCCAGGGAAACTGCTCCTTTATCATTCTGCTAAGAGTCAGCCCATCCATAAAGGGCATCTTGATATCTGTGATCACGATATCCGGCTGGAGTTTCTGAATCATGGGATAGGCCACTTCACCGTCTCCCGCTTCGCCGCAGAATTCGTAGCCATGTACTTCCCAGTCTATATTATTTTTAATTCCTTCTCTGACGACAAACTCGTCTTCCACCAAAAAAACTTTCATGTTTCCTCCAAAAAATAGGAATTTCGGAGACATTTCCTATAAGATAAAAACCCTTCCAGGTGTGACACCCGGAAGGGTCAATTCACCCCTCTTCCGTCAGCTTCGCTGACACCTTCCCCCCAGGGGAAGGCTATGAGGGCTCGTTTTACTCGTAGATCTTAGCCTTTTCCTCACCGTTCATAACGCGAAGGGCGCCCTGAGCAAGTGCAAGAAGCTCATCCTCTCCGGGATAAACAGTAACAGGTGCAATAAACTTAACCTTATCTGTCAATCTATCCATAAGTGCAGCATTGTATGCAATACCACCTGTGATGATGATCTGATCAACCTTACCGTCGAGAACAGCTGCTTCGGATCCGATGTTCTTAGCAAGCTGGAAAAGGAATGCATCGATAACGAGCTTTGCCTTCTCATTGCCCTCATCTCTCATCTTAACAACTTCTCTCATGTCGTTGGTGCCGAGCCATGCATTGAAGCCGCCGTTACCAACTGCCATCTTACGAACCTCTGCCTCAGAATATTTACCTGAGAAGCAAAGCTTGATAAGACCGCCTGTAGGAAGACCGCCTGCACGCTCAGGAGACATAGCTCCGTCACCGTCAAGAGCGTTGAATACATCGATGATCTGACCGTTATTGTGAGCACCAACGGAAACACCACCGCCGAGGTGAACTACTACAAGATTGATATCCTCGTACTTTTTGCCGTTTTCCTTAGCAAATCTTCTGGCAACAGCCTTCTGATTCAGAGCATGGAAAATTGAAACTCTGGGGAGCTGAGGAAGACCTGAAACTCTTGCCTCATCGCAGAGCTCATCTACAACAACGGGATCTACTATATAGGAAGGAACACCGATCTCATCAGCGATCTCTTTTGCAAGAAGTCCGCCGAGGTTAGATGCGTGTTCACCCTGAACGCCTGCCTTAAGATCCTTAAGGAGTGCATCGTTAACTTCATAAGTACCGCCCGGGATAGGCTTTACAAGACCGCCGCGGCCTACGATTACGTTAAAAGACTTAACATCAACATTTGACTCTTTAAGGAAATTGAGAATAAGTTCTTTTCTCCAGCCAAGCTGATCTGTGATGTGGTCATACTTTGCAATCTCTTCTGTGGGATGGCGAAGTGTCTCATCCATCTTAAGAGTCTCATCCTCGAAGATACCGAGCTTTGTTGATGTGGAACCGGGATTGATAATTAAACTTTTAATCATGGTTTTCTCTCCTTTTTTATACCCCCTCATCCGGCACTTCGTGCCACCTTCCCCCCAAGGGGAAGGCTATTAGAGGTTCTTCTCTTCTGCTACTACTGCTGCAAGTGCGATAGAGTTGAGCTTAACCTCAACTGAATCGGAACGTGATGTAAGAATAACGGGAGCCTTGGTTCCTGTTAAGATGTTACCGTTTTTAACTGTTGCAAGACGAACGATTGTCTTGTAAGTAAGGTTACCTGCATGGATGTCAGGGAAAAGAAGAATATCAGCGTCGCCGACAATCTTACGATCCTTAGCACCTGCCTTGTGCTCTGCTGCAGAAGGATCAATTGCAAGGTCCATGGAAAGAGGTCCGTCAACGATGCAGTTCTTGATCTCGCCTGCCTCGTTAAGACGTGTGAGCTCAGCTGCCTCAACTGTAACGGGCATCTTGTCGTTTACAACCTCAACTGCTGCAAGAGGAGCAACCTTAGGACAATCAACTCCGCAAGCACGTGCTACGTTAACTGTATACTCGATAATAACCTTTTTATCTTCAAGAGTCGGATAGGGCATGAAAGCAACGTCTGTAAGGAATAAAAGACGATCTATGCCTGGAATCTCAAATACACAAACATGAGAAAGAGGACGACCTGTACGAAGTCCAACCTCTTTATTCAGAACTGACTTAAGGAAGGTCTTGGAATCAAGCTGACCCTTCATGTAAATATCAGCTTTACCGTCATGAACAAGTGAAACTGCAGTTGTAGCTGCCTCTACTGTGTCCTTCACATCAATAATTTCGAACTGGGAAAGATCCATTCCCATACCTGCTGCGATCTTCTCGATCTCATCCTTATCGCCTACAAGGATTGCATCGGCAATGCCGCGCTCCTTAGCAAGCTTAACAGCCTCAAGAACAGGCTCATCCTGTGCGCATGCAACCGCAAGCTTCTTAGTGCTTGCTGTCTTTAACTTTGCAAGAATATCGTCGAAACTCTTACTCATTTGTGTTCCTCCTGATTGTTGAAAAAATAATAATTCTCTGCCATATAATAAAATAATGGCACATCGTTAAAATTTTACCACGATGTGCCACGCATTTCAATCTAACTGGCTTATTTACTCCATTCTTGAGAAGTATTCTTCTATAATATATGTAGGTACTTCGGAATTCATTACATAATTCTTGTCGTCGTCTATCATTTGAAGAAGAACATCGGCAATTTCGGGATCAAACTGGGTTCCCTTTCCATCCTCGATTTCCTGTCTAATCTTCTTCTGCTTCATAACGCAGGAATAATTTCTCTCTGAGCTCATTGCATCATAGGCATCCGCAACACCTATGATTCGCGCCTCCTCAGGAATTGCCATTCCTACGAGACCATCCGGATATCCGCTTCCGTCAAATCTCTCATGATGCCATCTTGCACCCACTGCAAGCCCCGGAATCTCTGTGATGTCCTGGAGGATCTTCGCACCTATCATTGGATGCTTTTTCATAAGGTCGTACTCTTCCTCCTGCAACCCCTCCGGCTTAGCGGTTATGGAGTCGGGAACACCGATTTTACCTATATCATGAAGCAGTCCCATCTGATATATCTCGTACTGCTCCATGCGGCTTTTCCCCATGCGTCTTGCAATCTCCATCGAGTAAAGCGCAACTCTCTCAGAATGCTCTTTTGTATATCTTCCGTTTTCATCAGCAACCCTTGCAAGTGCATGCATAAGCTGATCCGTGATTCTCTTTTGCTGATGATATTTGATTTCAAAATTATCCATTTAATGACTTCCCTTGATTTTCTAATTCCCATCTAAAACAGTTATTAGATTTTAATACATCACAGGGAATTTTAAAAGCCCTCTTTTCTTCTTTGTGCACGAAGTTCAATCCTCTTCTCGGCACCCTGCCACTCAGCCCGCTCAGTTTCGGTGCGCACATTAAGACCGTAGGGAACTGTCGTCGGTCTTCCGTCCTCATCTACGCAAACCTCGGTGAGATATGCTCTGTTAACCACATGTCTCATGCCTGTCCTGAGATCCTCAACATAGGTATCTACACGGACCTCCATAGAGGTGCGGCCTACGTGAGTAATTCTTCCTATAAGAACAACGATATCGTTAAGCTTGATCTCCTGTTTGAACTGCATGTTATCGATTGCAGCAGTAGTTACGGGTGTTCCTGCGTGCCGCAGTGCAACGGTTCCCGCCACCTGGTCGATCCAGCTCATAAGCTCTCCGCCAAAGAGTCTGTCGTAGCCGTTGATCTCATTGTACTGAACAACTCTGGTCCACTCGGTAACCGACTCCTCTACATTTTTACTTGCTATCTGGTGATCTACATGAAAAACACGATTATTCATAACAAGCCTCCGTATGTATAATATTCCCCTCATCCGTCAGCTTCGCTGACACCTTCCCCCAATGGGAAGGCTTTATAGTAAATATTATAACATAACTTGCTATGTGATTACTTAAGACTTAAAACCATTTCTGCGGTTTCAAGAAGAGATGTTCCGGAATCCATGGAACACTTCTGAAGATATTTGTGTGCTTCGGGCTCAGTCATGTTGTGGCGCTCCATAAGGATAGCCTTGGCGCTGTCGATAACCTTCTGGTCCTCGCTGCTCCTGAACCTGCGCTTGTCTTTTATTTTCTTGCGTCTAAGCTGCACGCCCTCAATCATCATCGTAAGGGTTGAATAGAGGTCATCCTTTTTCAGGGGAGTTGGCAGATAGACGATATTTTCATACGCGTGAAGTCCAAGTTCATCCGCTTTCGCAGGGCTTGCCACCAGAAGCATCTTGAAATACGCAGACATATCCTCTGAAAGCTCGGTGCACAGCATGTCGCCCAGCCTTGAGCCGCAAATGACCACGCCGCTACCAAGGTTCTCCATTGCTGTGAGAGCCTGAGCACCGGTCTGGCATACGTAAGCGATTTCAAAACCGCCACGCATCAATATGCTTTTGAAATTCTGCGCATCCGTCTGCTTTGCGAATGCAACGATGATGTTTTGCAAATTGGTACTTCCTTAAAAAAGTTTATTACTGCTTATTCAAATATTCCCTGATTTCCCACTGGGTTACACAGGTGCGGAAGCTCTTCCACTCGCTGCGCTTGGCATCGAGATATCTGTTGAAAACAGCTTCGCCAAGTACCTTCTTTACAAATTTATCCTTCTGATAGCTTTCGATAGCTTCTCCGAGAGTCTCGGGAAGGGTGGAAAGCCTGGTTTTTCTGAGTTCCTCATCGGTCTTATTTTTCAGGTTGACCTTGAGCTCTGCAGGAGGTGTGAGCTCTTTCTTAATTCCATCCATACCCGCTGCCAGTATAAGCGCCAGCGCAAGGTAAGGATTGCAGGCAGCATCCGGGTTTCTAAGCTCAATTCTCGCATTTTTTCCTGTCATTGAAGGAATTCTGATGAGCGCACTCCTGTTGGTTGAAGATGATGACCAGGACACATTTACAGGTGCATCATACCCGGGTACAAGTCTCTTATATGAATTTACAAGAGGATTGGTAACCAGAGTTATTCCACAGATATGGTCAAGGACACCCGCAATAAAATGATTGGCCATGTCCGAAAGCTTTCCGTCCTTTCCGGCGAAAAGGTCGTTACCATCCTCATCCTCACAAAGGATATTGATATGCATACCGGAACCATTCACACCTTCCTTGGGCTTGGGCATAAAAGTGGCATAGAGTCCGTGACGCTTTGCGATGGTTTTGACCGCCATCTTGAAGGTCATGATCATATCTGCCATTCTTGCAGCATCATCCTCGGTGAAATCAATCTCATGCTGGGCAGGTGAAATTTCATGATGAGATGTCGTTATATTAAAATCGAGTTCCTCAAGGTTCATGATAATATCACGGCGCACATTCTCACCCTGATCTGCGGGAGCAAGGTCAAAATAGCCGGCATTCTCATGCGTTCTTGTCGTGGGCTGTCCCTCATCGTCAAGATCAAAAAGGAAAAACTCAAGCTCGGGATCTGCCTTGAAGATAAGTCCCATATCCTTAGCTTCATCAAGGACTCTCTTTAATATTGATCTTGAATCACCTGAAAAAGGCTTTCTGTCTGCGGTATAGACGTCGCAGAACATTCTGGCAACTTTTCCGCTCTGAGGTCTCCAGGGATAAATCTGGAAGCTGTCAAGATCGGGGTAGAGATACATATCGCTCTCAAGGTCTTCAAACTGGTCTCCTGCCAATCCCGTAAAGCCCTCTATTGCAGAACCGTCAAACATGCAGTCGTTGTTAAGTGCGCTCTCCAGCTGCCCGGCGGTTATCGCGATGTTCTTGGGAGTTCCGAAAATGTCGCAGAACTGAAGTCTGATAAAAGCAACATCCTCTTCCTTGACTATTCTAAAGATATCCTTCTTGGTTAGATTACCCATGTCGTCCTCTTTCTGCGCCTTAATATGCGGCGGCGCTGCCGCGTGTATATAAAACTAAAGGCAAAGACACTTATCCCACTGGAATGGCGCCTTTGCCTTTTGTCTACGATAACAGAAAACACAAGCTAACGTCAATCATTTTTGTACGTTTTATTTTCATCTGCGCTTCTTAGACAAAAACTTTGCAAGCTCTGTTTTGATGTTCTTACTGTTATAATGTTCTTCTCTCTTATCCGTCCCTATCGGAATCTCCTTATAAGCTCGGGGAAGAGTCACATTATCACCCTCGAAAGGATGAATTACTCCCGTCTCATCGCCGCAGATTATCGCGCCGTCGCAGAATGCCGAAAGTTCCAAAAGCTGTCCCTCACTGGGGTTTGCACCGGCAAAGCCCGCAAGGCACATGCAGAATTTCTCCCTCACTCCGCTGTAAGCAGATGCCGTATTTATGGGCTTTTCATTGACAAAACTGTCCGCATACTTCTGCAAAACTCCCTCGCTCTCAGAAGGATATTTCTTACTTTGTATTCCATAGGTTCCGTAGGGATTAAGATTAAGGTGCTGTCCTTCTCCGTCAGTCAAAAGTCTTCCGGGACATATAGCAAGACCTCCCAGAACAGTCCTCGGAATTCCTATAAGTATTCCGGAGAGAGCTCCCTTTGCTCCCACAATACCTGCGGTCATCTGATGATTAAAGGATGCGATATTCTCATTTCCGGGAACCGATTTTCCGAAAACAGAAACCGGATAATCACCCACGATTCCGTTAAAGCTTCTCCTTATTACCGACACACCCGCACGATACTGCGGCGAAATCTGAAGCGGTGCGATCTCCTCCAAAAATGCCTCTCCCACACCCTCAAGACTGGGATAGGTAACATCCATATGAAGAAGAATTCCGTCAATACCTTTAAGCGCTGCAGTTTTTATAATCTGAAGTTCATACCTTCCGGGAGCTGATTCGCCGCCTGCGTGAACCGTTCCGGAAATCGTAACTCCCATGCCTTCTCCGGCAAGCTCGGCGTCCTTGATCTCTTCGCAGGTAAACTCGGAAACAGTTCCTCCGCTTTTCACAAAGGAAGAAAGAAACTGGTTATCGCCGATTCTCTCATCATCGTAAAATACTTCGCGAATGTGACCCTTCGTAGCTCCCATGCCGCTTATCACAATCCTAAGTTTTTGATCCGGGCTTGATATAACATAGCTGTCGCGCTCACCACCTGAGGTAAGAGTCTTTGCTCTTGTTACCCCCTGTGCACTGTTTATCTCCGCGATACGATTAGCAACAGCCTGCCTCCTGCCATCATCGGGACTTGGCGGCGGTGCTGCTTTAAGTTTTCCCTGCGCCTCCAGAAGCCTCTTCATGGCACCCTCTGCATGGAAAACCGGATGATCCTCAGGTTTTAATTCAATAAGAGGCTTGTGCGGCTCCTTCGGAATATCCGAGCGATCGAAGTGATAGTATATCTTATATGTCCCTTGTGCCTCTGCAAACCGCATCACCACAAAGGCGGAATTAACATATCCATTCTCCTTGCTCATTTCTACAGCAGTATAGGATCTTATCTGACACTCATCACACTCCAGAACAAGTGTCCCGATTTTTGGACACTGACCGCTGTCGATCAAAAGCTGAAAACTGACAACGCGCTGTCCCTTAGGATTCATAATGATGAAGGAATTCCTCTCCTCATCATCTTTTCTTCTTGAATAAAGATGCTTACCGATTGCACTGTTGTTGAGCCTTTGGCGGCCACTGGTTCGCATGGACATCTCTTTTTCGTTTATGGCTTTTCTCTCAATCTTCTGAATCTCGACGGAGAGTCTGTCCATCTCGGCGAATCTGTCCTTGGCGGGAGCCGGTGAAAAGAGGCCAAATTCCGAAGCCGACAAAAGTTTTATCCTCTGTGCCAAAGTATCGGAAACTCTCTCATGGCTGTATACTCTACTGCCCATACGGGCTCTTTCGATTCTGGTCCAGATAAGTCTGTCATAGGGAAGTTCACTGTAGGCAGAAAAGTCTCCACTTGTTCCTCCTGCCAAGTCTCCCGCAAAAGAAATCTCCGACACCGGAGCATGCTCCTTAAGATATCCTGTCGGTGTGTTATAGGCTATGTAATCAAATTTCCTCAGAGCTTTTATAAATCCGGAAAGTCCCTCTGTCCCCGATGACTTTCTGAAAATATTTCTGATCTCCATATCTTCCCACCAGGGACTTCTGACATCTGCTCCGACAAGAACAAAAACATCACCGTCTATCTCGCCCGATAACTGCTTATTATGCAGGGAATCAAGGAATTTTTTCAGTGATCCCTCCTCAAGAAAATCAGCGGGAGTATAGTAGGGAAGCACAGTTATTGAATTGTTCCCGTGTCTGTAGGTTGCGGGATTATATTTTACATAGGTATTTTTTCTAAGATCTTTAGTGACTGTGGAAAGCGCATTAGGCCCCACATTGCTGTTGCCAAGAAGCACAGCTTCGATTCCTGCTTTTTTAAGTCTTCCGATTATCGCAGGTGAAAACAAATCACCCTCCGGGCGAAGAACATTTGAAGTTTCTCCAAGCTCGTTTGATTTATAGTGAAGCGCAAAGCTCAGCTCTTTTCCGGTCATTCCCGCAAACAGTCCTGCGTGCTTCCCGGAAAAAAGAAGTTCATCTCCCCTTTCACGAAGCCTAGTCTTCACACCATCTATTACATCAGGTCCAAGCGAGGGCAAAATCCGCCCAAGCGTGTAATCGTTCTCAAAATCCCACGCTGCGCGCACCGGCTGTCCTTCATTATTTGCTTTTGCTAAAATATCGAGAATATCGCGAATCCGTGCAAGGTCACGCCCAAAGCCCCTGTCATCATTTGTATCACCGAGCCCTGCATGATAAAAATTCACATGAAAAAGAAATCCGAAATGGATCCTGTGATTCGTCCCCATAAAAAAATCCCCCAAGCAAGTATTATATGAAAATTATACTAGATTTTGGGGGAGTAGTAAAATGGGAAATAGCTGTTTTTTCTATAATATCATTCTGTTTTAAGTGTTTTGAACAGTTCTTCATAATCGAATCCGAACTCACTCCGAATAGTTTTGGGAACCGGATTCCCGGTCCTTTTCAAATAGTTTATGAACTCCTCCGGCCAAATATCCCTGAAATCGCATATGGAATCAAATAAAATGGCATCAGTTGTCTCTTCGACTTCCTGATCGGCATAAGCATCCAGATTGGGTTCTACAAAACTGGCATACAATGCCTCTACTATGTATTTCTTGCCCTCTAAATCAGATAATTCATGCGCAGCAATAAAACTCTGCAGCGCAGAATCATACTCATGCTTATCATATGCTTCAAATGCATTCTTAATGTATTCTTCCCGAGTCATATTGTCTCCAATCTTATCAAGCACCTTATATACATATTTTACCGTCGAAGGCACCCTTTTCCACTTGACATCTGTTAAATTACGCCTTATTCTATAATGCGCTACAAAGAAATACGAGTGTTAAATCCTTCCCACTCGAAATCGGTCGGTATTTTGACCACTAAACCCTAAAGGAGAGAAAAATGAAAAACAATAACGTATTATTTATCACTCAGGCAGCGATGATTGCTGCTATCTATGCTGTGTTAACGGCGATGATTCAGCCGTTCGACCTTGCAAGCGGTGCTATTCAGTTCCGCGTTTCCGAAGCACTTTGTGTACTTCCCTTTTTCACACCCGCTGCAGTACCCGGAGTTATAATTGGGTGCTTTATCAGTAACATTTTTGCAGGTGCAGGAGTGTGGGATATCGTTTTAGGTACATTTGCAACAGCTATTGCGGCTTTTGCTTCCTACAAGCTTAAGGATCACAGATTCCTTGTGACACTTCCTCCGGTTATTTCAAATATGGTAATCGTTCCTTTCATTCTTATTCTGTGCGGTATGGTTCCCGCAACAGTGGCTTCATATTTGTTCACTGCATTTACAGTTGCTATCGGAGAGGTTCTTGCATGTGTTGTACTTGGATCCGTTCTTATCTCAGCACTTTTACCCGTAAGAAACGTTATCTTTGGAAAAGCAGCTGACTACAACAGCAATACTGCTGCTTGAAAGCATCGTAAAACATCAAATCAAAAGAAGGATACTTCAGCAAAATAAGGCTGGATATGATAAAAAGGACACCTCAGAGGAAAAGGTGTCCTTTTATTTTTTATGGCTATATTATCGGCACAACCGAATCGCTTATCTAAGCAAGCTTTGCCAGATCGATCTGATGGACTGCTCCGGCTTCTCCCGTCGACTCTCTAAGGAAAATGCCGCTCGACTTAAACTGTGCATTCACTGCAAAATCCGATCCTTGGGATGTGAACTTTGTTTCCGCATTTCCAAGAAAAATTGCTCCGACATCAGCTTCCTTAAGAGTCATAAGTGAGTCCTTTCCATCCTCACCTCTGCACCAGACTCTCAGTTTTTCATATATCGCATCGTTCTCATCAATCCAGCCGTTGTTATCACTGTCAAACTCCGAAAGTTCCATAAAGCCGTCACCGCTTTTTGCACCAAAGAGTTCGCTTCCGTCACCAATTACGCCATCACCGTTTCTGTCATATGCAAGGAATCCGCTCCCGGGGCCTATGCTCTTTACTTCATCCAAGGTTCCGTCACAGTCCAGATCAAATGTGAAGGTCTGATCCGAAATCTCCGTAACACCGCTTCCCACATTGATCACAAGCGGATCGATAAGCTGTGCAGGTCTGATCTGAGTGATACCAACCGCCTCCGTAAACTGCCTGGTCATGCTGATCCCTACCCCGAAGCTGATCTCTCTTCCGTCTTCGGTCCTGGCAATCCCCTGCGCTGAAAAGGCAGTATATTCTTCCTGCGTGTGGACATAAGTTGCAGTGGATACACTCATCCACTGATAGGATCCGCCGCCCATCCGGCTGCTCAGCTCCCTCATGTACTCCTGCATCTTGCTCCTTCCACCGCCTCCTGTCTGTCCGTAAAGAATCTGCATGATGTTCAGAAGTCTTTCCATTATCTGCATTCTTATGTTTTCTATCTCGGATACTTTCGAATAATTTGGACTCTCACCTGTAATTGCAAAGCCACCGTCCGCATTGTAATTTGTAAACAATTCTTCTTTTTCACCCGAGAGTCTTGAAGCTTCCGACGACATCAAGGCTTTCTTAAATTCCGACGCCGTATCTCCAATCGTCTGTCCGGTCGTCAAAGCATTCTGCCTTGTAAAAGAGTAGTTTTCCGTGTACCTCCTTTCTGAAACAAGGTTGACTGTACTTCCCGTAATCCTCATAAGCACTACCTCCAAGCAATAACGCGCATCCTTGCTCTTGTGAATATGTTTTGCGCCGCTTTCGCGCTACAAAAAATAACCGGGCATACCTGTCGGTCTGCCCGGTTCATTATCCAAATAGCTCCGCTACTTTGGACTCAAAATATATTTCGGATTATTCTGATATTTCTTTAGAGTATTCTATTTACGAAGATTATATAGCGTTATAAAATATTTATATGAAACTAAGTGATGTGATGAAAGATTCAAAAATTAAAATTCATGCGACCATCAACGGGCACGGAATCCTTCTTATTACCAAGGCTGAAGTGGGTGTTCGGGATGGTCTTCTTGTGGACTCACTGACCTATTTTGATGAGGATCTTACATTCGCCGAGCCTTCCAAGGTTGTAGCCGTAAACAAAAGAGACGGACGTTCCTACGAGTTTACTTCAAGCCGCATCGGGCCTGTAGAGACGCGCTATGGCAAATTCCATCTGATCAGGTGTACTGAGGATGGTAAAATCATCAACCGCAGACAGGCTGAGCGCTACGATATCGACAGACTGGGCGTCATCAGAATCGGCGACAGCAAAGATATCAGAAACGCCCTCGTTTATGATATTTCCATGAAGGGCATCGCCTTTATCCTCGACACCAATACTACGGCCAAGGTCGGAGATCACATCATCGCATCCTTCCGATACGATCCCAATTATTTTCATTTCTATGCCTGTGAAGCGACAGTTGTCCGCGTTTTCACTTTGAACGGACAGCCCGCTGTCGGTTGCACTCTCGATGCTATGGGAGCCGACCTTGTAACTCTTATCAGCAGCAAGAAAAAAGAAAAACTCGGAATCGGTGTTGACGACATTCTCGGTATCGCAGATTCTCCCGATGAAAAAATCGCATCCGGTGACAAGATACCTGTTAATTATGTACCTCAGCTCGCAGTCTCTGAAGAATACGAGCGTCAAAAGCATGCAAATAAGTGGGAACTTCCCGAAAAGAAGAAAGAAGTCGCACCTGCGCCTACGCCTGAGCCTCAGCCCGAACCTGAGGATGCAGAATATCTTACTCCGGAGGAGGCTGCCGATCTCATTCCCGAGAGAAGCGTGGAGGATATACTTCAGGCAAGAGCCGAGCGAGTCGCAGATATTGAAGACTTGACTGATATTCGCGACATCAGCGAAATTGTATCCGCTGAAGATCTCGCAGAACTTGCATCTATCGAGGACAGAACTCCGGGGAAGAAACAAGGCTCAAAGCCTGCTTCCAAGCGGCCTGCCACTACTGCAGAAGAAAATGCTCTGAGGGAAAAAACTTCAGGCGATACTGCTCCGGTAAAAGATGCCTATCAGGAAGAACTTGATTCCATAGAAGACAGAACTCCCCGAAAGGGTGCCGGAGTTAAGAATACAGTTTCCAGAAAAACAAGGAAAACCGATGCCGCTACGGCAAAGAAAAGTTCTGCTGAAACAGTTAAGAAAACAAAAAAAAAGCCTCTTCATGATCTCTCGGAACTTGATTACATGGAAGAGGCTCCCGTCAGAGCAAAGAGAAGACAGCTTGAAGAACTGACGGCACTCGAAAGCTCTGCTTTCAAACCATCCAAAAAAGCAAAAAAGGAAATCGACTTTATATCCTCAGTGGTAAGCAGTGAGGAAGGTCTTGCTGCGCGCCTTGCAAATAAGGCAGCTTCAGGGTCTGCAAAAAGGCCTGCACGTTCATCCGCTTCCGGCGGCAACACACGTCGTTCATCCGTTTCCGATGTACCTGCTGCAAAGAGACCCAAGGTCTCCTCTGCTCCTGTCGCACCGGCTGAACACCAGGCAAAATTTGTCGATGCCTACCAGAGTTCCATGGGTTCAGGCTCGAAATCCACAAGAACAAGTACTGACAGCGCCAAGGCTTCTTCAACAAAAACCACGGGTCGAAACTCGCTCAGAGAAAATCGAGAAACAAACTCTGCACCTAAGCGCCGCGGATATCTTGTCGAAAACCGTCAGGCTGACGAATCTGCAAAGAGACAAAACGCCCATGATACCGGTTATTTCCCGGAGGACTACGACGGCTACTTCAATCAGAACGGCAACTCCGTCGATGAAGGCCTCTTCTCTCCAAACAAGAACGATGGCTTCTTAACTCCCGAACAAATCGCCGACATCATCGAACTCGAGCGAATAAGTAAGAACGAATAGTTCCACCTCATCAGTCAGCCTTCGGCTGCCAGCTTCCCCTCAAGGGGAAGCCTTTTTTTACCCCATCTCGGCGAGTTTCATCTTTTGTTTGGCAACATACATGCGGGCGTCTGCGCGCTTGAAAACCGATTCCACATTCGCGTCGGTCTCGGGATCGTACTTCACCATACCTTTTGCGATATTGATCTTCTCCCACTCATTTACAGTCTCTAAATTGTGGCGCTCAGCCTCCACATCAAAATCACGAAGAAGCTTGTAGCAATTATCGTAGTCATCTCCCTGAAGAATTACAACAAACTCATCTCCGCCAATTCTGAAAACAGGACTTCCCTTGAAAATCCTACAGGTAAGACGGCAGGCATTCTGAAGATAAATATTGCCCCTCTCGTGACCGTAAGTATCATTTATCTTCTTAAGATTGTTTGCATCAAAAACAACTATACCGTATTCCTTCTCGCCGCCCTGTGAATCCAGCTTGGATGCGGCATCATCATATGCCGTCTTGTTCTTTACGCCCGTCAGAGAATCGTGATAAGCAAGTGAATTCAGATCGTCGATGTGATGCTTCAAGTGATGAACCATCTTCTCCATGGCATGAACAAGATCTCCTACCTCATCGCTGGTCTCTTTAGGGAAAGTCACCTCGAGTTTACCATCATTGATCTCTCTTGCAACCTGAGCAAGAGTCTTAAGAGGCCCTGTAATCCTGCGGCTAACCATAATAGTAAGGAACAGGAATGTGAACAGAACGATGATCGTTGATATAATAACTCTTCTTGTAAGGTTATTACTCATCGCGAGTATCTCACTTCGAGGCGCTGTTATGATAAGTCTCATTCCATTAACAAGACTGCTGTAGGAGAGCAGTTTTCTCATATCTCCGAGATAATAATCAACCAGCTCATCTCCGCTGCTCTCGGCTTCAAAAGACATAATACCTCTAAGGTTCATCTCTTCCATAACAGTTCCGGGATCAAAATTGGGATTGTAATATACATCACCCTTATCATTTGCAAGGCATGCATATCCGGTATCATAGCACTTGATAGCCTTAACGGTATCAACAAGAGTATAATAATCTATATCCATTCCGGCTATACCGACAAGCACACCGTTTTCATACAAAGGAACAACATAGGATATAAGATCCTTGTCGATATTTTCATTATGATAAGGTTCAAGCCATGTGGGTACTCCGTTTTCAACCGGTATGTACCACCAGTTTACACGGCCCATATCGTCCTTATCGTAAGCCTTGATATCTGTAGGCTCGGTCATCTCAAATTCATCATCAAGGGAATCTCTTCTGTAAAAGAGCCCGCTCGTAGGCGGCATGATATCAGGATTAAACCTGACATAATAAGAAACTATTCCCGGAACGTTCTCCGCGATATTAGAAAAAAGATTGGACAGCTGAACAGTGTAGCTGTCTCTGTATGCCTGATCTCCGGCAAGTTTTTCGACTGAAAAAAGGCGTTCAACCGCATAATCAGCCAGGATATTAACAGCCTCCTCCGTATTTAAGAGGACTCTGTTAATTGTATCTGCCTCCTTTTCACAGGTAAGATGCAGAATTTGAGCCGAATTGTACTCACCCGCTTGTCGCAAAGTGAAAATTGCGGTTCCACCTACAATAAGAGCTACCATAAGAATTGCTATAGTTGTAAGAAGCGTGATTTTTTCCTGAATAGATTTCATTTTTCCCTCATTTTGTTACTGTCTCTTATAAAGACAATAAAAACTGCCAGCATTATCAGTATCAAGAAAATATACATAACCAATTCAAGTGAATAAGAATTCATAAATGAGTAAGGCGAATCTGCCTTTGCCGCATCCTCGTCCTCGATTTCAACAATCTCTTCATCCTCTGAGACGACAGACTCGCTCTCCTCGGATTCTGCTTCATCTTCCTCAGCATCTCTCTTAGCGCCGAGAACCGCTTCCTTCTCGCTGATTCTGAGGGTCCCAGGTCTAAGCTCAACATTGACGAATTTCTCGGTCACGTTAAGTCCGCTCGGATCGAATATAGCATAATCAGTAACTATGTTGTTGTTCTCCTGATTTTCCTCAGGATATGTAATGCTCCCTTCTGCGACTGCTTTGTAGGTATATCCCGGTGGAAGCCCCTGTGCCGTGACATCAATCTGTTCCGTAAGCGGAGTACCGTCAAAAAGCTTCTCCGCACTCGGAGCCGTAAAAATCACCTTGTTATTGTAAACACCCTGAAACTGGGCATTTCCCTTCAGTCCGCAGAATGGGGACTGAATAAGCACGCAGAGAACAATGCAGACTCTCAAGTACGTGGATATCCTGCTTCCCAGACTGTATTTTTTCATCTCCCCATCACCTTTCGCTCCTAGTCAGAGCAATTATGACATAATGTTACAAATATTATTATAACAGTCTTTTTTCAACAAAAACTACGAAATATGAACTGTTCTGTTCATATTTCGTACTTGACAAATCTAATAATTGTGATATTAGTTGTCAAAATCGTCACATTTTATGATATTATAATTAAATAAGAACATTATTTTATGAGGGGTTGCATATGGGTGCATCTGATATTCTAAAAATCGCTGTATGTGATGATGAAATGGCTCAAAGGCGTCAGCTTCAGTTCATAATCGATAAGGTTCGTCCGGGTTGTGAAATTATTCTTTTTGAGTCCGGCGAGGCATTCCTGGATGCTTTCAGGCCGGGTTTGTACGACCTTATTTTCATGGACATTCTAATGCCGGGCATGGGCGGCGTTGACGCAACCACAAGAATACGAAGTATTGACGCTTCCGTTCCGATCGCATTTGCCACATCCAGCCAGGATCACGCTATGGAAGGTTATAAAAACCGTGTAATCCGCTATCTGATGAAACCTTTTGATTCTACCGAGGTTTCCGAAGTATTGGAGCTCGCTGCCTCGATGAAACATACCCAGGGCGGTGTTTCAATCAGAGTGGGAGGGAAGGATATGACCTTTCCCTTTGAAAAAATCTGTTATGTTGAACAGAGTTCTCACACGCTTTATTTCCATATGGCTAACGGAGCAACCATTCAACTTACAGGTAAACTCGACAACATCGAGGCCCAGACTCCGGACGATTCCTTTATCCGCTGCCACAAGAGTTATCTTGTGAATCTCGCCCATGTAAAATCCGTGGACAAGGATCTTCAGGTACTCCAGATGAAGGACGGAGACTCCGTTCATATCAGAAGGGAAAGTGTTCGTGAAGCAGCTCGCATGCTCGCAGATTATTCCCTTAAAAACTTATGATTCTTTATCATCTATCATTCCTATTAGCACATCTACAAGAACCGGATCGAACTGTTTCCCGCGGTTTCGCTCCAGTTCTTTTTTTATCTTTAGGGGCGGCATTACAGAGGCATACGGTCGCTGCGAAGTCATAGCGTCATAGGCATCGGCGATTCCTATGATCCTGGCCTCTATAGGAATCTCCTCCCCTGCAAGTCCGTCCGGATATCCTGTTCCGTCATATCTTTCATGATGCCATCTGGCTCCCGTCGCAAGTCCCGGCAACTCTGAAATATTCCTCAGAATTTCATATCCTATTATAGGATGCTGTCTTACTATCTCGGATTCTTCCTCCGTCAGGCTGTCGGGTTTTCTCAAAATCTTCTCCGGAATGATAAGCTTTCCTATATCATGTACAAGTCCCATGTAATAGACATCCTGCTGTTCGGTCTCGCTTTTCCCAAGCCTTCTTGCTATTTCAGACGAGTAACGTGCAACCCTCATGGATCTGCCCGGATTGTTTATATCCCTGGAGTCCACTGTATTTGCAAGCGCGAGAAGAATCTGGGCAGACAATCCCCCACCAAGAGGAGAATCTGCGGCCTGCTGCATTCCCGAAGCCGCCGGCGCACCATCTTTGTCGTCCGCTGTCTGAACAGGCATATTTTTGTACTCATCAAGACCCTTTTTCAAAGCAATGCAAAGTTCATCAAAGTGAGTCTTCAGAGCACCATGCCCCTTAGTAACGCTTTCGTAGCGGCCCTCCTTTAATGCATTTTCAATCGCCAGTGCCTCTTCGGATAACGCGTCAGCGCCGATTGTCTTTGCTGTACTCTTTAGAGAATGCACAGATATAAGGTAGCTGTCCCAATTTTTGTTTTCCAAAAATCCAGCAAGCTCAGTACCTTTATCGCTGTCGGCAAACATCTCAACCTGCGACAGATAGAATTCCTCGTCGCCCATGCAAAAATCAAGTCCTGCAGTCACATTCATATCAGGGAAAAGCTCAGCCAGTGATTTTCTGTAAATCGTGACATTGGTCTTTTCTTCCTGCTCCTTATTTACCGGCGCGTTTTCTTTATAAAACAAGTGCTCCAGTGAAGCTCTGCTCTCAATCAGGTGTGAAGGCATCAGATCGATGAGAAGATCGTAAAGCTTATCCGCAACCACAGGCTTTGAAAGATACGCATCAAAGCCAAGCTCCTTGAATCTCTCCTCATCTCCCCTAAGACCGCCTGCGGTCAGCATAATAACAGGGGAATCCTTACTAAGGCGCTCCTCCTTCATAATACTCAGCGTTTCAACACCGTCCATTATTGGCATCATGTGATCCATGATTACGAGATCATATGTCTTCTTGCGCAATTTCAAAAGAGCCTTCTGCCCGTCCACCGCTGTGTCGATCTGCGCCTCTGTCTTTTTCAATATCTTAAGCAGCAGATCCACATTCATTGCATTATCATCAACAACCAGAATCTGAGCCTTTGGCATAATCGGAACTATTGTTTCATCTATATCTGTTTCCAAAAGAGACGAATAGTCAAAAAGGCTGTTTATGTCCACATCCTCTCCGGGATTCTGCGCAATCAGATTGAGTAGATTATTAAAGAAAGCTAAAAGGGTTTCGCCCGCACCTTTTATCTTAGAAGCATACTCCGACACCCTGGCTTCTCTTGTGTTTTCCAAAATCAGATTGTCAAATCCGAGAATTGAATTAATCGGTGTTCTTATCTCATGGGACATCTGTGACAAAAATTCACTCTTCGCTTCACTTGCTTCCTCTGCTTTTTTTCTTGCTTCCAGAGCTTCCTTCTCAGCCTTTTCAAGTTTTCCTATGGTCTTCTCAAGCCTGTGGAAATCCGGTGTCTCCAAAGAGAAAAACAGTACCAGCATCGCAAGTGATGCAGAAAAGAATATGAGGACCAGATTTGTAAGGAAAAACGTCTGAATAACATAAATTGCAAATACTATGGAAGTCGCTATTCCTATACTAAACAGCTGCAAAATTGTATAGCAGTCGTGGTTAACCGCAGTAAATCCGGTTGCCAATAATACATAATATGCCGGCAGAAGGAATGAACACGCAAAATAGAACGCCCCGAATGTGTAGCCATTTTCCGGCGTATACATATAAACATTACCGGTATAAACATTTTGAACCATCAGGAAACACTGCAGAATAACCACAGCAAGATTGATCTTATGAAGAAGTGTGTCCTTGATATCAACATTTGCACAGGCAACTATATATTCCGCATATGAATTTGCGGCAACTGTCGCAGACAAAATATTGAAAGCGTGTATCACATAATGTCCGACTACAGGAATCTCCCCTGTATAAATAAGTGTTGCCTCCGTCGCCACATCTACAATAGTTGCTATTGTAAGGTAATACGCAAACTTCCTGAATGCCTTAGTGGTCCTTGACGAATCCGTGTAAGTGATTGTCAGGAAAAGGCATATCATCAAGTTATATAAAATTGCTGAAAGCTCAAAGAACAGCCTATGAAACATCAGCCTGATCCCCCTTAATCAGAAGCCTTTGCATACATTGAAATTGCAGCCTTAAGCATATTAAACTCTACCGGCTTCTCCAGATAATTAATAAAACCGGTTTTCTTCAAAAAATCCCCCTGAAAATCCGTGACACTCCCAAGTACAATTGCATTTGTAGCTGCGTTGTCACCGGGATTTTTTTCCAGTATCATTTTTTTGAGATCCGACCCAAGACTCCCCTTTAGGAAATAATCAATAAAGATCAGATCATATTTTTTTATGGACAACTGCCCAATAGCGGCACCCGGACCGTCTGCTTCCGTAACCTCAATGTTTTCAATCTTCCCAAGAAGTTCCGAGAGATACAGTCGCTCCGTTCCGGAATCATCCACGATTAAAATTTTCTTACTCACCCTTTTCCACCTGTAACTGCGTAATTATTGACTCTGAAAGCGCATTTTTTTCTGCTATAAATGTACCGATTCGTTCACGTAAAAGTTCAAACTCCTTTTTTCTGCATAACAGTTCAAGCTTTTCCGCCATCTTCACAAGACTTTCCGCACCTATAAGCTTTGCTTTGTGAATCTCCGACATGATGATCGCTATCGCCTCTTCATAATTTCCGCCCCTTACCGCCAAGGAAAGATCGGAAGAAACATCCTCCTCCGAATAGGAGATTAATATCTTTTTGTACAACGCCGTATCATGAAGAAGATATTCTCTGGCATTGGCCACGCGAAGCATCGGCAGCTTTTCCTGCAGGTTCTCCCAGGCACTGATATCCATATCATCTCTGGCCTTTGCATCCTTCTTTGGAAGATACTTTTTAAGCACTTCCCTTACCTTATCCTCTGTAAAAGGTTTTGTCAGATATGCTGCGAACCCTTCATTTAAATACTTCTCTTCCTCACCCGCGATCGCATTGGCAGTCAGCATAATTACAGGAGTATTATCGCAAAGCCTCTCATTCCTAAGGATTTTCAGTGCTTCCACACCGTCCATAACAGGCATCAGATGATCCATGAAAATGAGGTCATATCTGAATTTTCTGACCTGCAAAATAGCTTTCTCACCATCGGTCGCCGTATCCACTGTAAAGCCCATGGGCGATATCATTCTTACCATTAGATCCAGATTCAGCGGCGTATCATCCACCACAAGTATCCTGATCTCCGGAGCTCCGGAAAGCCCTATACTTCTTTCGCTGCTCTCATCCTCCAGATATTCAAGCTCATCACCTCTCTCAATGAGCTCTGCCATGGAAGGCAATCTTCTTGGTCCGTTCTCATCAGTCTCCTCCGACACATAATTAAGCACGTTTTCAAAGAAGGTCAAGAGTCGCTTCGCGGATATTTTTACACGTCTCGTATATTCTCTTGTCGTCTCCTCGTTTGTATCAGCCAGGATCAGATTCGAATATCCCATGATTGCATTTACGGGAGTTCTGATATCATTTGACATCTGCGCAAGAAACCTTGTCTTTGCACGGCTTCCTTCTGTAGCCCTGATATTTGAAGCTTCGAGTTCTCTTTTTGAAATGGACAATTCCTCCAGGGTCTTTTGAAGTTTTGCATAATCCGGAGTTTCCAAGGTGAGAAACATCACTAGTATTGCGAGTGATGCCGCAAAATAAGTGACCAGAAGACTTCTGTATACAAACATTTGGAGAGCGTAGAGTCCTATCATAAAGAAAAAGGTTCCAACGAGCGCATACTTCATCTTCTTGGCATAGCTCTCCGGATGACTCAGTATAAAAACCCCGCCATAAAGAATATAGTATAGGGGATACGCATACACTATCATCATAAAAAGCGCACCGGCCATGGGCTGCCCGTTATCAAGATAATAGAAAACCGTTCCCGTAAAAATGTTCTGAATAATGATTACGGCATAAATTCCCAAAAGCACTTTATTGATAAATGCCCCTGTGGTCTTATTGTACTTATCCCCTACATAAGCTATTACATATCTTATGAACTGATATGCTCCTGTAGTCGCCAGAACATAGTTTAATGTATTTACCAGATACTTAACGGCTACAGGTACACCGGCGCCAATACTGATAAGTACTGCATCCACTATATCTATAACCGTCCCCATGAACACAAGATAAGCCAAAATTTTAAATTCTCGGTTTACCCTTGTGTCTTCCTTATATTTCAAGCGGAAAAACACGCACAATATGAAGTTTAGCGGAACCGTTGCCAGCTCCAGAAATATATTGTATTTGAGTATCAATTCACACGCTCCCGTTGTGCAAGTATTGTTAACGCTTCACTCAGCTTTTCTTCCGTATCCAAAAGCGGAACGTCTTTCTTTTTTGTCATAATATCCTTCACAGACATGCGTTTTATTTTATCTGCCGGGATATACTTTTGAAGGATCATCTCCAATTCTTTGAATGCCACAGGCTTTAACAGATAATCCGTAAATCCGAGCTTTTTATAGTCACTCCTTGTTTCCTGAAGAGCCCCTGCCGTAAGAGCTATGCAGGGTGTCTCCCTATTTTTGATTATTGCAGCGTCCTTATCCGAATTATATTTCTTCCTGTATTTTTTACCTGAATTATATTTTCCTTTGTCATGCCCCGGCTCGTAATCTCCGCGGAGCTTTCTTATCATTTCACCGCCGTTTATTCCGGGCATTCTAAGATCAACGAAAATCACATCATAATCATTTTTCTCTGCAAGCTCCAAGCCTGTCGTAGCCGAAAGAGCAGAATCAACCTGTATACCTGTGCCATTAAGAAGTCCTTCCATAACCGCCAGATTCAGTTCCGCATCATCAACCACAAGCACTCTTGCCTCCGGAGCAGTGAAACTTATTGCAAAATGATTCTTGTCTGCGACATTTCTCGCATAGCTCTTCTCGAAATCTCCCACAGGTTCCCTTCCGGCAACCCTTTGTTTAATTGAAAAATGGAAATTACTTCCCTCTCCGTAGATACTTTCAACCTTCAGCTCAGAATCCATAAGTGATAATATCTGCCTTACGATTGAAAGACCAAGGCCGCTTCCCTCAATATTTTTTATCTTATCCTCTTCAATACGCTCGAAGGGCTTATAAAGCTTCTGTAAATCCTCTTCTCTGATGCCTATACCTGTATCTCTTATTGCAACCTTGAGCAGAATCTCCTCATTATCTGATCCCGGGTTAACAGGCAGTGCCTCAAAATCCATGGAAAAATCAATTTCACCTTCATCGGTGTACTTAACGGAATTGGTAAGAAGATTTGCAATACACTGCTTAAGTCTGTCGGCATCACCATAAAGCCTTCGCGGAATGTTTTCATTAACAAATCCCTTAAGATCAAGTCCCTTGGCAAGCGCTCTCGGTCTGATAAGACTCATCATATCCTCGATAACCGTGCCTACGTCGTACTCGGCAATGAACAGTTCCATTTTACCGGCTTCTATCCTCGAGTAATCCAGTGAATCATTTATGAGAGACAGAAGTGTATTTCCGGCAGAGCGAATATTGTACGCATACTGGCGAAGTGCAGGATCATTGTACTCTCTCAGAATAAGCTCGTCGTAACCCAGAATTGCATTAATTGGAGTCCTGATCTCATGAGACATATTTGCAAAATATTCCATTCTGCGCCTTGCCTCTTCTTCATCACTTTCCTTTTGTTTTCTCAGGACATCGTAAGCACTGTCTCTCTGGCTGGACATGTACACATATCCCGCAAGTACCAGGAACAATGCAAAAAGCAGCGTAAAAAACAAAACCCACAGTATTTCCCATCTGTAGGCAATTGCCACGCCGCCCAAAAACAAGCTGATCAGCATCAGAAAAACATATATTATGAACTTAACGCGATGCGCGCTTAAAATATTCCCAATTTTCATTGTGATTAACCCTTCGCATATTTTTGGGCAAAGTCCTCAGCAGGAATAGGAGCAGAAAACAGCATTCCCTGCAAATAATCACAGCCAAGCTCCGTCATTTTCCAAGCCATCTCTTCAGTCTCAATTCCTTCTGCTGTTACCTCGAAATTCATCTTCTTAAAAGCCTCTACCATCATAGGAAGTATTTCATCCGGAGCGTTGCAGTAATCCCACACGATTTCCATATCAAGCTTTACATTTACGAAGGGGCTCTTCTTAAGTCTTGTCAGATTGGAATATCCTTTTCCGTAATCATCAAGCACAAATTTGAAGCCATAATTCTGCATCAGACGGATCTGTTTCTCCATCTGCTGCTCATCGGTCATGGACTCCTCGGTTATTTCGAGATGAATCCTGTCCGGTGTAATACCATACATATTGAGGGTTGATAAAAATCCCTTTCCCAAATCTGAGCGCATAAACTGTATGGGAGACAGATTCACATTGATAAAAGTCAGTCCCATTATATTCGCGTCATTTTCCGAAATAAACTGGCAAACCTTTTCAAATACCTGCTCTCCCAGCTGGTTTATTCTTCCGTTCTTCTCAGCAAGGGGAATAAAAGCCGCCGGCGGAATGATATGTCCGTCGTTGTCCCGTATTCTGGCAAGAGCCTCAGCTCCGACCAGCTTCCTGGTTTTGGCAGACACAAGAGGCTGGAAGAATACTTCGACAGCCTTCCGGTCTATGGCATTTTCCATGCACCGCTTTACTTCTATTCTGTCCTGGAATTCAGAAAGCACATTTTCATCTGCCAGTATATTGAAATCGCTCCCGAGAACATCCGCTTTTTCCAGCATTATCGAGATCATATTGAGGACCTCATCTGCGGAAAAATACCCTTCGGTACAATCTATAAGCGCAAAGCCAGCCTCCAGATAAAGTTCGGCATCGTCAGAGGTCCAGGGCAGCATGAATCTATGGCGGAGCTCCTCGTGAATTTCCTCCCAATCCATATTTACGCCGCCGAGAAGGATGAATCGTCCTCCCTGATTATAGAAATCCAGACAATCCGGATAATTCACCCTAAGATATGCGGAAATAAGTGCGATTCCCTGATCCATCTGAGTAGTACCGTATATTTCCCTTACATCATGGTAATCCCTAATAACAAATGCCAGAATTTTGTATTTACCGTGCTCCTCATTTTCTTCGATGTAGCTTCGAAGAGCCTTACTGTTAAACGCCATATTTCTGCGTTCCAAATAAAACTCCGGGTTACCGAAGGAAAGATAAATTATAATGAGTGCCATCAGGCAAAAGGTATCGTATAAAAGCAGCGTGGGTAATGTAATTCTGAAAATAGATCCGATTAAGATAATCGTATTAAAGCACAATATACTTACCCTCTCGTGCTTTCTTCGGATCCTCATCCTGAATTTATAGATCATGAAAAAAGAAGTAAACAGGTAGAAATACAGACACACGTAAATTGTAAAATGCAGCGGTCCGCGGTTATACCCGTTTTCATTAATATAGAAAATATTCCCGGTAAACATACCGGTTATTATTATTATCTGTTCTGCAACATAAGGAATACATAAAAGAATTGCCGCAACTTTATTCTTCCAGATATTGACCCTGAGAACTATAGTAGTCAGCTCAAAAAACAGGAAGATACGAAGTGCCAGCGAGAAAAAATAGACCGAATTTAATATAACCAGAAGCCACACCGGCAATATGTCATGCATATTGTCTGCCCAGCTCGAGATTATATCAAAAAGCATTACTACGCCTTCATTTATAAGAATAGCCAGATAGGTTTTGTTCAGTCTTACCGGGAGACGCGGAAGAGCAAAATAGTACCCCATAATTATGAGCAAAACCAGAAAGCTTGGAACAACAAGACTGACATTCCAATTAAGCATTTCTTTCCCCTCGGTTAATTAAAACTTTTCCTTCACTTGTAATAATTTTACCATAAATCCGGATTGGGTCATACCTCGCGGCAAAAATCAGAAGTATCGGGCATCACCCCTCCGGTACAGTACTCTGTTCCTGTACCTCAGCATTCTCTCCAGTCGTTTCAGAAGTTGCTTCCTGAGTCTCAACATTCTCTCCCTGGACACCGGTATTTTCTTCCTGGGGCTGAGTAACTTCTTCCTGGGGCTGAGTGGTTTCTTCCTGAGCAGCGGCTGCTTCCTCCTCACGCACTGCACTTATAGGCATCTTAATAGTTGTAACTTCTCCTGTTTCGGGATTGGTCACCTCTCTTGTTACAACCTCCTCAGGCTCAGTCTTTCCTCCGTATACAAATACCGCTTCGCCCTTTTCCACAACCTCATAGATCTCAGCTGCTTTGGAAGTCGGAAGATTTATGCAGCCGTGCGAACCGTTTATGATGTAGTACCATTTTCCAAATTCCGATCTCCAGCTCGCATCATGCATACCGACATTTCCGTTAAAAGGCATCCAGTACTTAACATCCGAAGCATAGTTCTCTCCCACAAGCGTCGCATCTCTCTGCTTGTAGGTTATCGCATAGCTGCCCGTAGGAGTAGTACGTCCCTTATTCACACACCCTGAAACAAAGTCGGAATCAATAACTGCCACACCATCTTTATAAACCCAAAGGTGCTGAGCAGTAAGGTCTATCTCCACATATGAATTACCCCAGTCATTTTCTCCGTAAGCTGCTGCCGTTCCAAAGTACACAGGAGTTCTGTCTGTCTTCTCTCCGTTTTTCACAGCCTCGATAAGCTCCGAGGTCTCAGTTGCTCTGTCCATCCACCAGCCATAATCTCCACCGGTTATAGTAACTTCTTCACCGGTGTGGGAAATGATGGTACGGTTTTTTCCAAACGAATCATACTGGCGCGCCATACTGTTTACGAATCCCCTTACCTTTTCGGGATTCAGCGTAACACTTGTGCCGTCTATGTCGCACCATTCCTTTATCTTTGTGCCATCCACCACAAGCTTCTCATCACCGAAGGTATAGGTAATGATCGCCTTGCAATAGGTGTTAAGGCTGTCTCTATATGCTATAAGTTCCTCATTATCCTGAAAAATCGTAGGTACGTTATAGCACTCATCGTCAATCGTAACTTCAGGTTCAAGAACATCAAGCGCTGCAGTAATCTTTTCTACAACCATATCCTTTATGGGGGACTGTCCCTGATCCTCCGGAACTATATAAAATCCGTCTTCGCCGGACTCATCGGGAATATAAGCATTCACAGGCTCTCTGACATTTTCCGGAGCAAAAAGATTAAGCGTTTCTATCTTTTCCTCCAAAGTCTGCTTCGAATAAACAACTATGTTATCAGTTGTAAGCCTGGTCTCCTTGAAGAAATATGATGGCCACAAAAACGGATTCTGTGACTTTAATGCTCTGTCAAACTGACCGTCAATCCTCAGCGACAGACTGATGTCGTCGGAAGTTATAGTGTCCGTGATACCGCCTCTTGAATTAATTACAAGCGAATATCGCTTAATTCCGTCGGTTACTTCTTTTTCTATATCTTTTGCAGTTAATTTATAAGCAGGAATATCATTAACATATGTGTTATAGGAAAAATGCCCCATAAAATATACTGCAAATCCTATATAGACAAATGCAAGTATTCCAAAGGTAATTGCAAGAATTATGCCTGCTATGTTTCCGGCTTTTCTTTTGTTACTCATTTTTTCATTTACCCCTCAAATCTTAGTGCCGTGCACTTCGCAATAACCGAAGCGCCTTCAAGTCTATCTTCTTATTATATAACCAGGGCCCTTAAATATCCATTCCAATTATTTTGCCTTCCCCCTTCGGGGGCGCTCGACGTCCGGGGGACGTCGGTTCAGCGCGGACCGAAGCGGAGCGTAGACATGGTGCCCGAAGGGCGGATGAGGGGCTATAAAAAGCGCTTCCGGACCAATCCTCCGGAAGCGCTTATCCCCTAACAAAACATCACTTAACTATCATTCCCGTTTCTCTGTCTGCAAAAACCGCAACCATTACAAGGAATACGATACCCATTATGAGCTGCTGTGTTTTGGGCTCTATTCCGAGCATTACAAGTCCGGCTGTCAGAATCTTGTAGGTAAGAGCTCCAAGGATTATGTTATAAAACTTAACCTTGGCCCCACCGTTTACAGGCATTCCGCCAAGTACCAGCGCTATCATGATCTGCGTCTCCAGCTGGTTACCTGCCGTTGATGTAACGGAGCCTACCTTGATACTGTTTATAAATGCCGCAAGGCCTGTTATCATACCCGCTGCCATATATACCAGCATCTTGGTTTTCTCAACTCTTACTCCCGCAAATCTCGCTGCGGTTTCGCCGGCGCCTATAGCCTTAAGTCTGTTGCCGAGACCGGTGTACTGGAATGCCACAAACGCACCCACAAGTATCAGTACGGTAAACACCAGATTAAAACCGATAGTATTATAGGAAGTGATATTTGCCACACCGTAAACAGGGCTCTTGGTCGTAGCATAGGCCACCATTCCGCGAAGCAGATACATATTGCAGATAGTAACAATAAAAGATGTGATCTTGCGCTTTACGTTAAAAAATCCGTTTACAAGACCGATAATTCCACCTGTTATAACTCCGCATATAACCGCGAGCATAATATTTATATTTGACAAAAAACAAATTACAACAGAACATATGCCGAGCATAGAGCCTTGTGAGAAATCAAGTCCGCCCATAGTCATTACCATGAACACTCCCACGCAGGCTATAAGAAGCACATATGACTGTGACAAAAGAAGCTTTAAGTTTCCTGCCGTATAGAGCTGACCGCCGGTAAGAATCGCAAACAACACCACAATAAATATGAAACCTGCAAAAGGCATTATATTTCTTACTATCGGCCTCTCCATGAAGGGAACCTTTATTTTTTTCTCATTCTCCATATCTTCCTCCATCCCGAAGCTTATACCATCTTTGCAATAAGGTCTGTATCTTTAAGTTCTTCGGCTCGTTTGAATTCACCGTTCTTTCGTCCATCCTTCATGATGATGATACGGTCAGCCATACCAAGAAGCTCCGATATTTCTTCCGAGATCATAATGATCGACTTTCCGTTCTTTCTCATCTTATTCATCATCTGATAGATATCAGCCTTAACCTTGACGTCAATTCCTCGTGTGGGAGAATCGAGAATGATTATATCCGAGTCTTTCCCAATCCATCTGGCCAATACAACTTTCTGCTTATTACCTCCGGAAAGAGCCGACATAAACTGATGCACACCTTCCATCTTGGTACTCATCTGTTTTGCAAACTTCTCGGCAAACGCCTTCTCGTCCTTCGCGTGAAGAATGTGGTTTTTCTTGAGGTCCTCCAGGGACGGCAGACAGATGTTATCCTGAATCGTATCATTGATTACAAGTGACTCGTTGTCCCTGTCCTTCGAGGCATAAGCTATGCTGTGGTCGATGGCGGATTTGATATCATTTATCTGCGTACCATCAGACAAAGTTACGCTTCCCTCTCTGTCATAGGAAGCACCGAAAAGAGCTTTTCCGACTTCATGCATTCCGCACTCCGACAGTCCGCCGATTCCGATAATCTCGCCCTTGTGGAGCTCAATTGAAAAATCTTCGATCTCACCCGGCACAGTCAGATGCTCACCCTTAAGGACCACTTCACCCGATATCTCCTCATTGTAATCCGTGCGGTAGTAGTTGTTACTCATCTCACGGCCTACCATGAGCTTCTTCAGATCATCGGTAGTTACACTGTCACTTTTTACGGTATCAATAAGAACACCGTCTCTTAGTACGCTGATACTGTCCGACTGCTCAATAACCTCATCAAGATCGTGAGAGATGAAAATGACGCATCTTCCGTCATCCTTAGTCTGCTTCATAACCTTGAAGAGCTCTTTTCTTCCCTTCTCGCCAAGAGCCGTTGTGGTCTCATCCACCACAAGAACCTGCGGCTTAAAGTGTGTAGCTTTTACGATTTCTATCAGCTTCCTGTCCTCGAAATTATATTTATCGATGATGTCCGTCGCCTTTATATAGCTGAAGCCGTAGGAATCAAGAAGCGCCTGCGCTTTTTTATTCATGCTCTTTGTGTTCTTTACTTTGAACTTCGTGAACTCATCCTCTTTTCCGAGGAAGATATTCTCAGCCACGGTAAGTCCGGAAAGTGTTCCGATCTCCTGTACAATAATTGCGACACCTTGATAATTTCCGTCGACCTGATTTTTTGCATTTACTTCTTTTCCGTTTAATGTAAAGGTTCCGGTATCCTTGTGATAAATACCTGTGAGGCAGGATGTAAAGGTTGATTTTCCGGAGCCGTTTTCACCGATCAGTGCATGCACCTCGCCCTTGCTAAAGTCGAGAGTCACATGATCGATTGCGTGAGTAACGCCGAAATTCTTATCGATTTTCTCGGCATGTAAAATAACTTCGCTCATGTCTCCCTCCTTACTTGACTACTACGCCCTTAACAGGCTTGATGGTCATGGTTACGATCGCGAGCAGCACAATACCGGTTACGATATTCTGTACCGTAGTCGGTGCTCCGAGAGCAACGAAGCCCTGGAACAACAACTGAATTATGAACTCACCTATAACTATGGCGATAACCGGATGTCCGTACTTTTTAAAAGCAAGTCCGAAGAACGTTCCCATAAGAGGCGGGAAGTTTCGGCTCATGGAAGCAAGATTGGATGCACTTGTCATTGAAGTTCCGTAGGAAATAGTAAGGATAGCCTCGATTCCCACGAAAAGTCCGCAGAGCACAAATGCTACAACCTTGTACTTATCTACATTTACACCCATATTCTTTGCAACAACTTCGTTGGATCCAATGGCATAGGTGTATGTTCCGATCTTGGTATATTTGAGAATAAAACCGCAGAGGAAAAATGCCGCCAGGGCCAGAATGAGGTTCCCCGGATAATCACCGAAAGCTCTGTACTGCGGAGCCAGAATAGCCTCTTTTCCGTTTGTGGCAAAGATAGACAACGCCTCGTAAACCAGCGAAAGTCCTGCGGTTACGATGAGTGACGAAATTCTGAGTTTTATATATACAAGTCCGTTAAGCAGGCCAACCAGCACACCGCTTATAATCGGCGCAATGAGAAGTCCCGCATATCCGAAACGTTCGCTCATATTTACGGCAAGCACCGATGAAAGCACGATGTTTGCACCCACGCTCATATCAAAAGGTCCCATTACGCAGATAAAGTAGAGGCCGCAGCCACCTACCGCATAATAAAGAGCCGTTTTCAAATATGTCTGTAATTTGTCAAAATCTCCGAAGGTCTGCGGCGCCAGTATTTTGAAAAACGCCCAGAACACAAATGTCAAAACAGCAAGAAGCACCAGTCCGTACCAGTGGCTCTGCTTAAATTCCTGAAACTTATTCATATACTCCTCCCGTAATGAGGTATACTTTTCAAATCTGTATTTCTTAAAGTCCCTATACAGTCATGCTCGCCGAACCTCCTGGATGGCAGGAGATCCGGCAGAGCTTTTAACCTGGATTAGTTGTTGTGACGGGAAATAACGTCGTCGATTGACAGATTGGAAGCTGCCTTGTTGAGATCGTCGAAGCTGTAATTAGCCATCTCTGCAAGCTCATCATCTGTGTAAGGATCATCGTTTACAAAGTACTTCTCATAGTTTGCATAATCATCGGGTGATGATACATACAGATAAGGGAAGAGTATCTCATAACCGAAGGTTCCTTCTTCTTTCACATAGTTACCCTTAACTGCGTTAAGTACAAGATAGAATGCGAACAGAGGATCACAGAAGTGTCCGCCTGACTCTGCAAACATTCCGCCTGACTTAAGCTGATCTGCAAGGTCATCAAGGAAGTCTGTTGATACAACGTCGATCTTGCCTGTAAGACCTTCGTTAGCATAAGCGCCGATTGAACCAACAAGGGGATCTCCGCCGCCGCCCGCTACGATAAGAGCGTCCATACCGGGATTTGAATTGTAAAGTGACATAGCTGCTGCAGCACCTTCTTCGGAAGATGTGTTAGCGTATACGGGCTCAGTCATTGTTGCGGGATCATCAGCGTGTGCTGAATTCCACTCATCTATAGCCTGCTGATAGCCCTTCCATCTAAGCTGGAATGTAGCATCACCAACTGTCCATGCCTCAAGTCCGATGGTTCTGTCGCCATTTTCAAGAAGGAGATTAACAAGTGTATAGCCGTTTGTTACTTCATCTTCATGAACTGCGCCTACATAATACTTGGAGTTGCAAGCTGTCTTATAAACCTCAGGGCTGTTCTCTTCAGATATGATACGGAAGAACTGAGCGATATAAACGCCGTGCTCTGTACATGTGTTGATAGCTGAAGTCATCTCGGAATCAGCCGAGTTACAAATGATGATTCCCTGGCATCCTGCTGCGCAGAGCTGCTCAACAGATGCTGTAACCTGCTCAGATACATGAGCCTGGTCAACATACTGAACTTCAACGCCGTTAGCCTTAGCTGCCTTATCCACGATTTTCTTACACTGGCTTCCAAGTACGTCCGTGGAACTCCAGATTGAAACACCGATCTTAATCTTGTCAGATCCGGATGCGGATGCTGATCCCGAAGATCCTGCACTGCCACTGTTAGCACAGCCTGTTATCAAAGATGCTGCCATGATACCGGTCATGAGCAGTGCTCCCAACCTCTTGATACTCTTTTTCATAGATTTGTAACCCTCCTTTTTGCCTTTGAAAAAAATTATTGTTTCACCGATCCGAGCCATCCACGAACCGGAATTGTTACCATTCACTTGCCTTCTCCCACGGGGAGAAGGTGGCGCGCAGCGCCGGATGAGGGGCTTATCGTTTCAGTCCCTTCACCTCGTACGTCTTACTCTTCTGCGTTCCGAAATCCACACCTGCTGCCTCGGCCGCGGTGTTGTCATAGGAGACTGACACCACTACCTGATCTCCGTTTGACAGTTCCTTATTCTTATCTATGCTGAATGAAATTGAAGAAACCGCATTGATGTACTTTGTCAGCTCTGCCAAATCATCAACCTCATTCATCTCTTTTATCTTCTCCTCGCCGCCGACCATCTCGGTTTCGATTCCGTCGTAGTCAACGTTTACATAGGCTGTACCTTCGCCATTTTTCCCACTGAAGTCCACGGTCACGTAATCAAGAATATTTGTTACTCCGTCATTGGTATCTATCTTCGCCTGTCTGCTCTCGCCGCATCCTGCTACAAGCAGTGCTGCACTCAGCGCAGCTGCAGCGATTATTGCTGTGATTTTTCTATGGTAGAACACCGGATTATCCTCCTCCCCAAAACAAAAAACTTCGCGAACAGGTTTGTTAATTCCCTGTTCTCGAAGTTTATATTAGCAATTATGACTTTGTGACAATTAGCACAATTTAGAAAAACTTACTATCACTTTTTTGAAATACTGTTTCGATACTCTGTCGGACTTTTTTTCTCACACCTTCTGAACACTCTGCTGAAATAGTTATAGTCATCATAACCGACCTTAAAGGAAATAACCTCCAGCTTATTATTCTCATCCTCCATAAGTTCCTTTGCCTTTTCCATGCGACACCTGGTGATACATGCCGTAATGGTCTCATTGTACTTTTGTGAAAACTTCTTCGAAAGGTAACTCGGCTCCACATAAAACTGCTGTGCCAAATCCGACAAGGTCAGATGATCCATGTAGTGCTCCGCGATGTAATCACGAACGCTCTCAACCTGCTCACTTATCGTGGAGTTCTCCGAACTTCCCGCATTTGAAGCAGCCCCCGAACCTGCTCCGATTCTAAGCGCCAGTTCGATATTGTCCAGAATGATATCTTTATTCAGCGACCTCAGTCCATAGTTGATTGCATCCTGAACCTCTTCATATGTCCGGCTGTTACTGGTTTTATCCGCCTCAGCTATAATATTTATCATTCTTGTTGTAAACTGGGTAACCTCAAATAGGCTCCACTCTTCACTGTCGCACTTCTCCAGCCCTGCGGTCTCCATGATAAGGCTTCTCGCTTTAGATATATCATTATTCTCAAGACACGTCGCAATCTGAGCTTCCAGTCTGTCAGTAAATCTATCCTGCAGCTTTGATTTTCTCCTTATCCCGTTGCAGGCGATGATGCTGTGTCTTCGTCCAAAAGGCCTTGAAACAAGCTCCGCGATCATCTCTCTGTACACCGTCGCTATATCATCAAGGGAGCTCGCCTGAGCATGGAGCACGATAGTGACAGGTCCCTGTTTTTCTATCGGAAAAGCAGCGTAGATGCGGTCTGCTATAAGCCGGAGCCTTGCAGGTGTAGCATTTAACTCGATAATAAATTCATTCACCTTATCCGTATACTGGAAGACGATCGAACCTTCCACGTCGATCAGTTCGCGTAGTCTCTCCTTGATATCATAGGACATCCTAAGGACGTCCTTATTGTAATTTTGCTTCAAAATCTCCACATCATGGAACTTCACAAGAATCGTGGATATCTCCGAGAACACTCTGGTACTTGGCACATGGGACTCTTTCCCCGGTCTGAAGAGCTTACCATTTAATAGCGAGGAAAACTCATCATCCTCAAAAAAGGACGAAATATAATTTTCCCTGAGACGGTTATCTTCCTTCGAAGCCTTCTCAGCCTCCCTCTCCTCCAGAGTTTTCAGCGCCTTACTAAGAGAGCCTACCAGTTGTTCTCTCCCCACAGGCTTAAGCAGATAGTCGATTCCACCTGCCATGAAAACACCCTTCACCTTCTGAAAGTCATCATAACCGCTGACTGCGAGCGTTATAATATCGGGATATTCTGTGTGAATCTTATCAAGAAGCTCCAGTCCACTTATAAAGGGCATATTGATATCCGTAATGACTATATCCGGTTTCTCCTGCGGAATCCTTTCAAGGACCTCCTCCCCGTCACAGGCAGGCTCAAGAAAGTCGATGGAATAATCCTCCCACGACAGCATTCTTCTAATATTCTCGCGGCTCCAAAGTTCATCGTCCGCCGACAACACCTTGTATTTTGCTCCCATATATTACCTCCCCTTATTCACTGCCAAGTGCCAGTCTTGCCTGCTCAATTGCAGATAATTGAAGCTTCTCTTCCTTCCTTGCTTTGACCACAGGCAGTACGATCACAGCCTTTGTCCCCGTCTCCGGACTGCTCTCGTAATGAATTCCATACCCATCACCATACACATTTTTCACGCGCGCATTCACATTCATGACACCGATTGAACGCCCCATCTCAATCCTGCTTATATCTGCCTCATCAAGCTGTTTATTCATAGCATCGGCATCCATTCCCGCGCCATTATCTTCGATAACAATTACCAGCTTATCACCCTCATGTCTTGCGGAAATAATAAGCTCTTTATCCTTCCTCCTCGTATTCCTAAGACCATGCTGAAGCGCGTTCTCAACAATAGGCTGCAGCGTAATCCTCGGAATATTGTCCTCCAGAGTATCCGAATCAATCTTATAAATATACTTGATGGAATTGCCGTTTCTGACATCCATTACATACAGATAGTTTCTGACATGTGCCATCTCCTGCTGCAACGTCGACTGTGTATCCGAGATATCAAGACTGTATCTGAAAATCGCGGAAAGCGACTGGCATAGTCCGCTCACCAATGTACAGTCCTGAGACGCCGCAATTCCGCTCATGGTATCCAGTGTATTGTATAAAAAATGCGGATTAACCTGTGCCTGAAGCACCTTGTACTGCGTCCTCTCCATCAGCACCTTTGCTTCGGTTTCCTCCTGAACCATGCGGCTTATCTGATCAAGCATATCATTGAACTCATCACCCATGACCTTGAGCTCTTCACTCCAGCCATCAGTTTTGGCCCTAAGATCCGTATCACCGTTTTTAATCTTAATGATTGTTTTACTTAACTGTTCCACCGGCGTATATATAAATCCGGAAATCCTGGTTCCCAGAATCAGAGTTACCAGAATGATGAAAATCGCAATTACTATCAGCGTCCTCGCAAGTGCACTCTGGGTATGCATCATCAGCGACTGCGGAGTCAGCATGATAATGTGCAGATTATATTTTTCGGAATTTCTGCTGTTTAGATAAAAAGAGCCGTATTCATTTTCAAACTGTGGAAACTCATTTATTGAAGTTGCAACTATTTTTGTCAGCTCGGAAAATATCTTGCTCTCCTCCTTCGTGGTATTACCCACTTGTGCTATCGGAGAATCTCCCCTTGGCTGAAGCCAGACATACACATCTCTCGACGATATGTATTTACTCATGATATCTTCAACATTCTGCGTATTGAAATCGCACACCAGATACCCGAACTGCGATCTGTCATCATCATAGGTATGAAGCTTTAGCACAAAACGAAGTACGTCCTGATCGGCCTCCTCATTGTGATATCCCGACAACATCAGCGCATAGTCGTCAGATTTGAGATAGCTTTTAAGGTGAGCAACATTAACATATTGCTCTGTATTATAAAGATCTTGTGGGTAATTATAAGGCTGTTTTCTGAAAGAACTTATCAGATTATTGCGGTTATCATATATATACATGGCAAGAAGCTGGTCTTCCGAATCGAAGCGCCTCTCCGAAAGATGCCAGGCATCAAAATAATGATCACCTTTAGATTTGTGATTTTTACCGGAATTTCTCATGTCGTAGACCATATCAGTCTCATTGTAAATGGTCTGCATTTTGACAGAAACATCGTGAATATAAGAATTTAACTCCGCCTCTATGCGCTGAAGCGTCTCATTGTTATTTAAAAGGCTCTCTCCCCTAATCTGCTGCCTCGAAATAACTTCAAACACCACCGTCTGCGTAATTATCGCAAAAAGCGTACACAAGGTAACCAGCCCTAAAATGGCCTGGCGCATAGTCCACTTCCCTTTTATCATACCCATTGTCCCCTAAAACAATAACCATACCTACTTTGAAAAAGATAATAACATACTACACACAGAATTGATAATTATATTTTTACAGGACAATAATAAAGCAGTTTTTTTCATCACTTCGTTTATATTTGAGAGTCCCCCCGTGCTTTTCAACTATCTTGCGGGAAATTGCCAAACCAAGTCCCGTTCCCCCATCGGTTTTCCTGGTCTTATCTCCTCTTGCAAAGGACTCGAACATTCTCGCGGCAAAATCCTCCGCTATAGCTTCGCCATCATCCGAGACTTCAATCGTTATTCTGCCTGAATCATCGAACACTTTGACTGCGATATTATTTCCGGTCTCATTATACTTGTTGGCATTACCTAGGAGATTATTAATCGCCCTTCCGAGGAGCTGCGTATCCACCTCTGCAAAAAGCGACTCCTCTGATATATCTATATCAAATTCCTTTCCTGCAGCTGTGATATCCTCATAAAACTCTGCGCAGATTCTGCGTACAAGCTCGCATACATCCGCCTTCTCCAGATTCAGCTTATACTCGTCACTCTCCATCTTAAGACTGGTGTTTATATCTTCGGTAAGAGTCCTTATTCTTTCTGCCTTCATCTCGATAGTCTTGTAATAATCATTTACTTTCTCTTCGGGAACAAGGCCCTCCTCAAGCGCACAGATACTCCCCTTTATGGAAGCGATAGGATTTTTTATATCATGAGCAAGTTCAAGCAGCATCAAATTTCTGCTCTGCTCCACCTGATGTCTTTTATCTTCACTCTCCTTCAGCTTTTCCGCCATGCTGTTGAATCTGTCCCTGATGCCCTCGAATTCCTTATCGGTAATGTAGTCTATGACCACATCTCTTTTTCCCTCACTCACCTCATCCATTCCCTGCATAAGGAACTTAAGCGGCATTTCGATGTGCCTTTTTAGATACAAACTGATGCCTACAATTTCAACAACGAAAAGCGCAGCAAAAACCAGCAGAAATACGAGGTATCTGTTTCCGGTTTCGTTTGTAAGCATATATGTAACTCTGTAGGTCACCATATCGGTGGGGTAAAAAACCAAAAAAACGCGCTTAGGATCTCCCACATATCTGGCACATGCCGAATATATCTTTTTGTCGGTAGCCTCATGCTGACTTATGATAACTCCGTTGCCGCTGGATGCCACATATCCCATGTCGACCAAATACGCAAGCTCCTCGATATTGTAGGTGTACTTATCTGTTTTCTTTTCTCCCACAACATCGACTACGTTACCGCTTTCGTCAAGTTCCTCAACCCATCCTCCGCTGTGTTCCAAAACTTCGGTGTCGTTGATTGTTCCATCGTATTTCACAACCGTCTGCGGTGAAGCATTCGAAAGACTCCCATTACCCAGATACATCACTATTGCCAAAGTCAAAGTGAGATACAGCACGATAGTCACAACAAGAAACAGAACATAACTTTTTACAAGCCTTGAAAAAATGCTTTTCTTCTTTACTCTCTTTTTCTTCATAACCGGATTTATTCTTTCTCGAATTTGTAGCCAAGTCCCTTGACTGCCTTAATCATTGCAGCTTCTTTATCTGCTTTCTTAAGCTTATTTCGAAGATTACTTATATGCACCATAATAGTGCTGTCATCAGCAGCGTAGTCACTTTCCCACACATACTCGGATATCTGCTGTTTGGTGAAAATATGCCCCGGATGAGGCATCAGAAGTTCTAAGATTTTGTACTCTGTACCGGTAAGAGCTATACTCTCCCCTCGCGTTGTTACAGACTTTGCATCGGTGTTAAGTTCTATTCCGAAAGCTTTATACACCTTGTCAAATTTCTCATGGTAGTCGTAGTTTCTGCGAAGCTGTGCCTTGATTCTCGCAACAACTTCCATGGGATTGAAGGGCTTTGAAATATAATCATCCGCCCCAAGCTCAAGCCCGAGAATCTTATCATAATCCTCCGTCTTTGCCGTAAGCATAATAACCGGAACATGACTTATCTCACGTATCTTTCTAAGAACTGAGAATCCGTCAAGCCCCGGCATCATAACATCAAGCAGCACCATGTGCGGCTTTTCTTCTTTATACAACTCCAAGGCCGATATTCCGTTATCGGCCTTGAGAAGTCTTATCCCCTCTTTGCTCAAAAACAATTCCAGCGAATTAAGTATTTCTACTTCATCGTCTGCCCCAAGTACTGTGTATTCCATACCTTCCTCCGTTCCCTGTATTATCTTGAGCTCTGATGTATGATTCTTTTCCCCTCTCTCAGTATGGATTCAGCTGATATAATCATCAATCACTTCTTCGAATGTTCTGTCAAAGCTGTAGGAGTTTTTCCACTCAGGATCCAGCTTATCAAGAAGCATACATTCAAGCATTCCGAGACGATAGTATTTTGCGTTTCCGTCCACGTATTTCGACGCTGTACCAAGGTATTCCTTTTGGTATGTCTCCTCGCCGTTCTCGTATCTCACAGCCAGTGATTCCACATAATATGCGGAGCCTTCCATCATTAAATAAAAATCCTCAGAGCCGTTCACCTGCTCACTAAGAAGTCCCCTCCTCTCCTTAGCTATTTTGCTATATTCTATCGCAATTTCGTTTACATCGCCACTGTTTTCATCAGTAAATATGCGGCTTAATACCTCCATCTCCTTTGAAAACAATCTCTTTGCCTCATTGTCCGAATCAGCGATCTCTGAAAGCTCTGTTTCGGAGAGTACATTCTGCGTAGTCTTTTCGTACAACTTATGATAGGAATTCTGATATGCATGGAAGCCTTCATGCCAGATAACAGCGGAAAGGGGCTCATTATTTACAGTTTCAAGTGTTATCCAGGTATCATATTCGGGAACAACCACTTCAAACTCATCGCCGTCCTGATATATACTTCCGACAAGTCCTCCGTAAACAGCATCTCTCTTGGTATAATTGCACTCGCCGCCGTCATAGCTTACGACAACATCCTTCTCAGAATCCGAAAATGCCACTTTATAATCCAGTGGGCAAAAACCCTTGAAACCCATGTCACCAAGCTCTTCATAATCCTCAGCAACCTTATAGAGCATTTCCCTGTTATTTTCCTTAAGTCCCCTCTCGGTTGTTGCAAAACCCGAAACCACCAGAGTTGCTCCAACCAACATATATATTACAAATCCCGCTTTTTTCATCATCTTATGCTTCCTCTCTTCTCAAGATCATTACCATAAGTCCTGCTACCCAGATCACTAAAAATGCCATTATGATCACATGAATATTTAAAGGTTTTTCCTGAACCAGATTGCCTGCCTGATTACTGATGCCGGCAAGATCCGGAATGAGCATTACCGCTCTCTTTATTACTGCTCCGCCGACTCCCGTAAGTGTTGCGGTCAAAAGCTTAAGTGCATCTCTAAGTGCTCCGAAGACCAGAATGATTACCATTATCGTTCCTGTAAAAAGTGTGGGTATCCTGATTGAAAGCGCCGATGTGAGCATGCAGATACAAGCCGAATAGATCATCATGAAAACCGTTGCCATCGCTATTCTTCCAAGGATATTTGAATATCCGTTTACTACAGCGAATACTCCGAGTGTAGCATATAATATAATTCCGGAGATCCAGGACACCACTATATTGCCTGCTGCAAGGCACATGTGATATCTGCTCTGGCTGATTCCTCTTGACCAAATCAGATGACTTGTTCTTCTCTCATACTCCTGTGGAATTGTTGAACATGAGATTGCAAGAGCTATCGCACCATTAAGGAAATTCAGAACGTTTATAAGTATGGGAAGAAGCACATGATAATCCTTTATACTTTTTCCTCCGATAGTGAGGCTACCCATATCTGTTGAAAAAACAGCTACCACAATAATTCCCAGTGCCATTGTCACATATAACATCTTTTTGCGGATTTTCTCTCTTATTACGTTAACTACGATTTCCATGATTATTCCTCTCCTACAAGTCTCACAAATTTATCTTCAAGTCTCTCTTCGCTTTCGCCTTTGGTCCAGGTATCTATCACTTTTCCCTTTTTCATGATCACGCCTCTGTCACAAACAGCCTCTATATCATGCAGTATGTGGGAGTTGATAATAACTGTCTTTCCCTCTTCCTTAAGTCTTTTCAGAAGTTCAAGATTATGTTTTCTTCCAAGTGCATCAAGTCCAGCTGTGGGTTCATCAAGAATCAGGATGTCCGGATCAGAGATCAGTGCCTGTGCAAGTGCCAGTCTCTGGATCATACCTTTTGAATAGTTCTTTACCTTAATCTTGTTATCCGATAGTCCTGTAAGTTCCAAAAGGCCTTTAAGATATGCTGTATCTTTTTTGGATTTGTCACCTTCTATTCCCGCGTAATATTTCATCACTTCCATTGCTGTCAGATATTCGGGAAAATACGGTGTCTCCGGTGAATAGCCAATCTTCGCTCCGCTCTCAATCTCTATATCTCCTGAGCTTGCCTTTGCAAGTCCCAGTATCATTTTTATTGTGGTGGTCTTACCTGCTCCGTTTGCTCCAAGTAGTGCAAACACCTCGCCTTTTTTAATATTCAGTGACAAGTCATTTACTGCCGTCATCTCCTTATATGTCTTTTTTACATTTTTCAAAACCATTATGTCGCTCATCTGTCTTGCTCCTCCTTACAGTTCATATAGTAACAGGGCAAATAAAAGTCTCCTTAAAGCCAACCTAAAGATTTCCTAAAGATTTTTCATTCCCGGAAAAATGTATTCGCGCAAAAAAAGAGATGTCCAATATAATGAACATCTCCTTTTAAACAATTTCTAATTTTTCCTGCGCCGTTTTTCCCAACAATCCCGGTAACTGTTCCGTCCGGTATTTCCATTGAAACATCCAGCCTAAAACTGCCGTAGTTTTTAACAAGATTATCAACTTTAACCATCAGTTTTCCTCCAATATGATCTGTACAATCTCAAGAATATCCTCTTTGGTAAGTCCAACCGCGCTTGCCTTCTGCACTGCTGCCGCAAAGTCATCCTCCACTGTCTTCCTTCTCGCCTCCATGGCAAGAGACTTATCAGTTGCAGCGACGTAGGTTCCTTTGCCGTGAACCGTTACGACAAAACCTTCTTCTTCCAGCCTGTCATAGGCTTTTTTTACAGTTAAAGCACTTATCCTAAGCTCTCCTGATAATGCCCTGACAGAAGGAAGGGCTTCATCCTCCGCAAGTTCGCCGCTTATTATTTCATTCTTCACCTGATTCACAAGCTGTTCGTATATTGGCACCATCGAGGTGTTATTTAAAATGATATGCATATCACCATCCTCCATAAACAGCATATAACAGTATATAACTGTTGTCAACTGTTATATACTGTTATACTTAAAATTTTTTATCAAGAGAGTGTTTACATCTGCATCTTGTCAGCTGTTTTCATCATAAACTATGACTTTATCCGTGAGCTTCCTGCTCATTTCATGCCTGGCTTTTCGATTCGCAACTGTATCGAATATAATTGAAAAATCGTAATCTTCAGGGTAAAGTTCCTCTGCCTTTACATGCAGTTTTACTCTCTTGTGGTTTATGTAGATTTTCTTGTTTGGCAGCTGCACCCTCAGAATTCCCTTTTTATTTATGGGCTCGCATACAATACCTATCTTCTTGTCGGGATATATCATAACGCTGTCGCCAATACTGAATTTCTGTTCCAGCTCTGCGGTGGAATGTATTCTCTTTGCCTTGACGATTTTTCCGGTGCCTCGTTTTCTTATTGCATTCTTTTTACACGAAAACTCATAGTCCTTGCCATATGCGGCCTTGGCTGCAACCTTCAGCATCTCTTCAGGCATACCGAGCCTCTCTGCAATATAAAATGCGCAGCTCTCTCCGGCTTCTCCGATTATCATCTCATAGGTCGGGCGAAGCGTCTCCTTATCAAACGCCATCCTCGCATTCACAATATGCTCAGCCCTTGAGGCATATTCCTTGATCTCCGGATAATGAGTTGTCACAAGGAAGTTCGCGCCGCTCTTTCTAAGCTCCTCCAATATCGCAACAGCAATTCCCATTCCCTCTGCAGGATCTGTTCCAGAACCAAGCTCGTCCATGATTACAAGGCTTTCCTGATTTACATTTCCGAGTATATCAAGAACATTTTTAATATGAGCCGAAAAAGTCGACAGGTTTTCGGAAAGATTCTGACCGTCTCCAATGTCCGACAAATAATTGCTGTTCATGCAGATATCTGCCTCCCTGCAGGGGACATGAAGTCCGCACTGAGCCATGTAGCAGCTCAGCATGACAGTTTTGATGGCAACAGTCTTTCCGCCGGTGTTCGGTCCAGTTATCACAATTCCGTTTACCCCTTCATCTCCAAGTGAAAAATCCAGCGGAACATTTACCTCTTTATCCATTAGCGGATGCCTTGCTTTAGTAAGTTTTATGCGCCTTTCAAGATTTATGGCAGGTTTGATGCAATCAAGATCAATGCTTAGCTTCCCCTTCGAAAAAACGTAATCAAGCTTCTCCATCATCTTGATGTTTTCTTCCATTATCGGAGCAACATCCGACACCATCGCCGTAAGGATATACAGTATCTTGTAAACCTCGTTCTCCTCATCTATACGAAGAAGTTCCAGTTCCTCGTAACACTTCGACAGACCTACGGGCTCAACAAAGAGCGTATTTCCGGTCGCAGATTTATCAATCACACTTCCCGGTATCTTAGCTTTACATTCTTTCTTCACCGGAACGCATACTCTGCCGTTTCTCATTGTGTAGTAGGAATCCGCCATGTATGTCTTGTTCTTCCTGATGATCTGCTCAGCCTTCTGCTTCATGGATTCTTCCATGGTTGTTATGCGATTCCTGATCTCATAAAGTTCTTTTGTTGCCCTGTCATCCACCTCTTCATTTCTTATCTGTCTGCAGATTTCATCTTTTAACTCATAAAGTGGATTTAAATTTTCATCATAATATGCAAGTGAATTTTCATACTGTTTACCGCGTGACAGATAGTCCATCATCCTCTCTACTGCAACAAGAACCTTTTCAACTCTCTCAAGCTGATAGGGTGTAAGGCTACTCCCTGTGTCAGCTATCGTTAGAATCTCTCTTATCTCAGTGACATTCTGCACCGGAGGATTTCCCAGCTTTTCTATCAGTTTTCGGCTATCCGTGGTATCCTGAAGTTCCTTTCTAAGCTCCCTTTCATTTAATATGATGTCAGCCTCTCTTATCTTTTCCTTTGCATAATCTGTACTTGTGAGCTCTGCCCACATATTTTTAATCTTATCGAATTCAATTTGTGTTTGTGTATTCATTTTTCCCTCCGGTCACCCTCACGGTAACCTCTCATCATTCAAGCAGATTCCTAAACACCTAGGTGCTGTTCAAATATCTGCATAAAACCTTCCTGCACTTTTCCTCCTAAACGACAAAAAACCATGATATCTTACGCCAAAGATATCATGGTTCATAAATAAACATATCAAAAAATGACCTCATAAAATGCGGCTCTTTCCCATAATATTATTAAGCGTAATCTAATAAGCCGGTAGTTTTCACCACAGACTCACAAATATTGATTCATTGAATCTTTTGCTCATTGCAATATCACGAGGCCGTATTGCAATGAAATTAGTTCACCACGCTTAACATAAAGCTCCTCTTTTTATATTATGGTTAAGCACATTTTATGCTCTGATTCGAATATATTACTCTAAAACCTGTATGTCAACATACAGTCCTACAAATTAAAAGTTTTAATAGTATAGGAAATAAGATACATAATCAGTACAGCAACAACGCCAAGAAGTATGTACTTTTTCCTACTGTTATCAATTTTACTGGGATTATTCAATCGGTCCTGATCAGCAATAAATGCCGGATAGTTGTCCGGTTTTACAACAGGTACAAATCCATCTGTTATTGCACTGCCATACCAGGTAGTTCCCGCATTAGCACTTACAAATCCGCTGAATGTATTTATATTCTGAAGATCATTACATTCTTTTGCTGCCTTATACAGATAAAAATGTCTTTTTACTTCATCAAGCGGTCTTTCATACGCGCTTCCAAAGAGCTGATATATATGCTCCATATCATGATTTATATAATAATTCGCGTAATCTCCATAGGTCTGAATATCAGAATAAGCCTTTTGAACATAGCTTGCCTGAGATGCCTTTGGATGCAGAATTCTCGCATCATTGGCACAGCCAATAACCTCATCCATATCCATGTAATACAGCGCAATAAGCTGCTTTAAATAAAGAGCCAGAATCATATCGTTTGCGGTAGTACATGAATCCTGCATAAGGCTCAGCATTTTTGATGCCCTTGTAATATCTCCCATGTAGTAAAGGCCAATGCCCATATTATAGTGAACCTTGCTCCAAAGTATCTGCTTTTTCAGCATCATTGGAATAAAATTCACATAGCGGGATAGCCCCTTATCCGGGTAACATTCCCTGAAAAGGTACGTATTAAGCTCTCTATAAAGAATTTTTCTTTGCTTAAGATACGAAAGAATAACTACTAAAGTCAGCGAAAGAATAATCAGTGACAGGAAAATGTTTTCATCTATAAAAATATCCTTTATCATCAGATAAAACAGTTCAGTAAAAAGAACTATATAAAATGCATTCCTGACATTTTTAAACTTAGTTGCGCAGTTATCAACAAACTCCTTCTCCCCGGAATACTGGTTCACATCAACTATCTCCAGTATCTTTTCATACTCCTCTTTGTTACTCATTTTTATTTCCTCCAACATTTAATATAATTTAATCTATTTCCATGGTCTTACTTTACCGATCCAGCCGTTCTCATTCCAGTATTTAAAGTCGGTGTATTCGGGATTCTTTTTACCGAGGCTCGTTTGCAGCATCCTTACTATATAGAACTTTGCTTTCACTATAACATTTGTATTACCCGGTTTATTATAATCAATGGCATGGATTTTTTTTGCAACACTGCTTAGCTTCTTTTGGATGGAAGCTTTCCTCTTGTCCTCGATCTTGTTCCAGTCAATTTCAGACATTAATTTGAAGCTTACGACTTTGATGGTCGAAATGCCCCACCAGGAAAGACTGTCCTTAATATCCTTTGCTGTGGATCGTCCACCCGCTCCCAGGCACTGTGTGATTATCACTGCCCGCTTTCCGAACATTTCCTTTGCCGGGCGGTGAGGCATCCACCGATAACCGAAATGGTCAAGCATAGCCTTCATTGCGCCGGTTGTATGGAAAACATATGCCGGTGATGCAAAAACCAGCAAATCCGCTTCAAGCAAAGACTTCTCTATCTTCTGCACCTTTTCAGCGTCCTTGCAGAGATTCTGATTATTCCTGAAACACGCAGTACAACCCGTGCAGAACCCCGGACCATCTTTGGGAAGATAGTATTCCGTAATCTCTGAATCGTCTCTGAACTGCTCTAAAAATATTTCCTTCATTCTGTATGTAACACCGTGTTTTTCGGTTCCGTTTATCACTGTAATCTTCATTTTGTATTTCTCCGCGATCTCTTCTTGTTATCCTGACTTGGTTTTTCATCTCTTGCGTACAGTTTGTTGAACTGCCTGATGTGTGCTTCCATCGTCTTAAGTGCCTCTTCCTCACGCTCTGGTTCTCGATCGCATATGGTCAGAAGCATATATATCGGCGCGTAAAAACGAATAGTCAAGCTCTACATCCTTGTATTTTTCCGGATTACTGTATATGTCTTCAACTGTTTTAATATGGTCATATACTCTCTTATTTTGCCTCTCTATCTTCCTTATACCAAATCACCAAAGCAGCTATAAAAATAATTCCAAAGTATATATACGCTGTATTTGAATTCGGGTAAGAATCAAATAGTTTATTCCAATCGTAAATTGCGCCTATGGAATTTATAAAAGAATGATAAATGGCACATGCCAGGACGCTCTTCGTTGATTTATAAATCGCAGCAGCTACAAAAGCCCATACAAATATGTTTATAGCAAAACCAATCATGCTATCGCCATAGTGGTTGGAAGTTGGCTGTAACCATATCGGAAAATGCCATACACACCAAATCACCGCCACAATAGTAGTTGCAACCGGAAAAGGGAATCTTTTTTCCAGCATAGGCTGCAAAAAGCCACGCCAGCCGGTTTCCTCCGCAAATCCAACGAATGGAAGCATGATAAGAAACCCCAGCGGCATCATGTACAATGGAGAACCGTTTAGTTCACCGCAAAATATAGCAAATAATAACGCGCACAGGCAAAACAAGCCAGTGATCAAAACTGTTTTTATTATCTTTGGCGTATACAAAAAACGTTTTATAAATTCTTTTACTGTGATTTTTTCTTCTTTCCTAAGTAGGATAAACAGAGCTATCACCGGTCCCGGTGTTGTAAAAAGAATTCCTATAGCTGCATACATCACATATGAAAAAGACAGTTTTCCTGTTTCCGCATTATTTATTGAGGCTGGCTCAAGTATCAGCATTAGTAATTCAAAAAATACACTTAAAAATAATATCCAACCAAGATAATCTATTATTGGGGCTTTCTTTTTTTCATCAACCCACATTTTCTTGCCCTTTCATAATCCCTGAAATCAACGTATCTACGCCATATGCAAAACTTTCATCCAAAGAAATTTCATCTCCAAAACTACCATGTAATTCCAGCATCGAAAATCCTTCCACAAAGCCTCGCAGGCTTCGTAGCACATGCATTTTATTGACTTCGCCAAACTCAAGAGAATCCAAAATAGAATACAATGATGATATAACCCCTTTTGTAATTTCATGGTTCAGTTCAGATGTATATGAATTGTGCCAGCATATTGCCTCAAAAACTCCGGGATGATCATGAGCGAATTCACGAAGCGCATAACACATTGCTTTTAATCCATCTTCCCGTGATTTCCCTACCGCTGATTTAGCAATCTTTATATCAATATTGTTCCAACCATATATTATGATTGCCTCTTTTATTTCATCCAAACCGCCTTGAAAATGCTTATACAAAGATGGCGGCTTTATGCCTAATCTATCAGCAATAGTTTTTATAGAAAGATTCTGAAAACCATCTTTGTCTATCATTTCAACACACACTTCAATAATTTCCTGTTTTCTGGACATTTTTTCTCCTTGCTAATCTATTTAGCTTATAGGCTAATTCTATTAGCCTACAGATTAGCACAGAGTATTAATACTGTCAAACCAACTATCTTTACAGGGCAAAAAGAAATGAACCACTTTCGACACGCAAAAAGACCCGGTACAATGTACCGAGCCTCCTGAAATGTGCCTAAGAAACGATTATTTCTTTCAAAAAGTCCAAGCAAGTATTATTGTAAGATTATATGGAATTTTATTTGTATCCCGATGTTCTTTTCAAAACATCTTTACACCAATCCAATAGCAAATCTAATTTCTGATCTATGTTCTCATAAGTAACATCTTCCAAAAAACATTCCCAAACCTGAAGATCAATTCCTTTAACCATAGATGCCACCTCAGATTTTGTCTCAATAAAGTTGTTATCTTCTAGATAATAAAGATTCTGAAGAATAAAGAAAATGTCTCTTTTAACTAAGGGCATTTTATTAACGTTCTTTTCCATTTCAGAATGAATACGTCTGTGACAAAGCATATGATATAAATTTCCGACACTCATCTTGATATAGTCCGCCACATCCTTTTTACTGTAATTTGGCACTATACACTTAAGTTTGCCATATATATCCGAAGTGGTATGAAGTATATGACAGATTTCTTCAGGAAACCAATTTAATAATTCGTCCCTTCCACATACAAATCCGCATGCTCGCTCATATTCTCCAAGATCTAACAATATCTGACGATAAGAGTTCAAATCTTCGGCATGTACTTCATCGAATACAAGCATAATATCAATATCACTCTCAGGTGTAGCTTCGCCTCTAAGATAACTTCCCTGAAGCCCAACATATAAAAGCCTTTTGCCAAACTTCATTTTTAATTCTTCTGTTAATCTTTGCGTATAATCTTTTATGTCCACTAGATTATTCATCTGAAAGTCTAAAACCTCCTATCCAAACAGCATATCCGCTACCTTTTCCAGTTCTCTGCGTTCCTGCGAATCCTCATATCCGCTTTCCCTGTCATCGATACCCTTTACCGGATCAATCGAAAACAGACCGTCCCGGTTGCAGTAAAAGAAGATTCTTCTGACTCCGCTGATCTTAAATCTTGCTTCAGCGTTCCCTTCCGGGTAGAGCTTCACCATCTGCATATCATCGGATGACGCCGCCGCCACAAACGAAATGTAATGCTCCTTCGTCATGCTGTGATCAATCCGCACATAATACTCATCCTCCACGCGCTCGACAAAAACCATGTGCTGTTCATCTGAAGGTTCTGCCTCTAAGGGTATAAGCTGGATCCCATGGCAATGGATTGCCGCCTCACCCATGCTGTGTATCACATTCCCGCAGACCGGGCAGACATAAAACTTTGACCTCAGCATATTTGCGGATACATTCGCATTATGAATAGTATTGCCTGATATCAGCTCCGTCACCGAAATGCTGAATGACTCTGCAATCGGCTCCAAAAGAGTAATGTCCGGAAAGCCCTTGGCAGTTTCCCATTTTGACACGCTTTTATCGCTCACTCCCAGCTTTTCCGCCAGCTCGCTCTGTGTCATTTTGTTCTTTTCCCGCAGTTCCTTAATAACTGCGCCTGTAACATATTGGTTCATATTCGTTCTCACCTCCATACACAGATTGTATATCAGCACCAAAAAGTAAGGTACCTACGGAGAGTAGAGTCGGATGGATTATCTTCAAATACAAGAGTAATTGCAGGATATGCTATTCCAGGCGCATATCAAAAGCCTTTTTTGATGCTCCGTTAAAGCCTTTATTTTCGTAAAACCGATGTGCTCCAGTACGGGCTATTCCGCTCTGAAGTATAGCTTTATAGCAGTGCTGATCCTTGGCAAAGGCAACAGCCATATCTATGACTTTTGAAGCCAATCCGCAATTTCTATACTCTTTATCTGTGACCACATTTTCGATGAAGCAAATGCCTCTATTTCCACGAGTTAGGTTCGGAATGTAAACGGCATAACAGGTAGAAACAACTTTACCATTATCAATTGCACCAAAATATTGAATATTTGGATTCTCTTCTATTTCCTTCCAGACCCTTTCGCTTTGCTCAAAAGCGCACTGTTTATCGTCTTCATCCAGTTGCTGGTATAATTCAAGCAAAGACGGCAAATCTGAAATGGTTAGCTGTCTGAATTCCAATCCAGGTTTCATCCCCCAAAGCCCGTAGGGATCACGTTTTAACTCATTTTCATACAATGAAACCACAGACCAGATATCGAAAAACATCACCTTGCACTTGCCTATTGACATTTCTTTTATGAGTCCTTTTTCATAGGCCATATCCTGAATCTTGTACCATGCCTTTACAGGAGGGTGTCCGGCTTCCATAAACCACTCTTCCGGAGGATATTTTCGGTTAATCTCTTCACTTGGCTCAAACTGCTTGTTTATATCCTCCGGTGTGATACCTTCCACATAATGCATTGCAGTAAGTTTATAAATATCGACACCAAGTAAAAGTGCCTTACCTCCATTGTGGATTGGATAATCAAGTCCACTTGTCACCGCTTCTTTTCCATGCTTTCCCCAGCCTGATGTGCTTATGGTATCTTGGCCTGTGTAGGTATCAGGAAGTTTTCTGAATGTGTCTGCAACGATTCCCATTGCCGTTCTGTCTGCATCTGATGGAAGCACCTTTATCTTAACTGTAACTCCCATCTTCCTGTCATCATCTGAAAGAGGAAGTTCTTTACTAAGACGAAGTGCAGGCATGAAAAGACTGCCCTCTTCTGTAACTATATCTTTTAATGTGTCTATCACGGTTTCTGCACCGCCCTCAAGTTCACCAAAACTACTGAGTGAAGAATGCACTTCCAAAGTCATTCCCTTCGTAACTCCAAGCGCTAAAAGTGATTCTTTTAATTCTTTCTTTGTAACCATCATCAGAATGCTCCCAAAAGTATTGAAAACTCGATTTCCATTACTATATATCTCATTTTATCCTATCATTTGAATTCTTTAATAAGGGCAATTAAATCAGTATTTTTTCCTCAATTGATAATACACCACTTTATCTATTGCAATCTGAATAATTAACAATCCAAACAAATACCAAACTATAGTCTTATGGTTGATAATCACTCCTGCTTTTCCAAGAATAGCGAATGTCACCTCGGAAATGCATATCAAGAAAAAAATGATATTATAAGCTATTCTACCCGTTTTGTCGCGTAGTTTCTCGTTCAATTCATCATGTAGACAAATATCTTCCTGTTCCTTAATTTCACTGTATCTTTTCTGGTTTTTGGGAGCAGACCAGTAAAAATGCTTTACAATCCATCCAATACCGGGTCCTAAAGCGCCTCCCGCCAACCCCCAGAGCAAGCCGTCTACTGCACCCTCGGTAAAAATCGCTGCTAGAACAAAGCAACTTCCAACGAGTATACATAAAACACCTTTATTAAGATCACTTATTTTCATCGTTTCCACCTCCCTTATGAATAAAAATATCTTCAATTGTCATTCCAAAATAATCTGCTATGGTAAACGCGAGATCAAGCGATGGATTATACTTACCATTCTCGATTGAACTAATCGTCTGCCTGGAAACTCGGATTATTTTAGCAAATTCCTCCTGGTTTAAACCGCGTTCCTTCCGAAGCTTCTCTACATAATTTTCCAATGCATCTCCTCCAATTGAAATTTGTCAAGTTTCCTTTACATTTTGAATATATCATAGTGTGTCATCCATGTCAAGGTTCCTTTACATTTATTCAGTTATTCATCTCTCAGGTCTTAGATTATTCCTATTAAGATTTGGACCTTGCTGCTCTTTCCTCTTATCAACTATCGCCTGGCTTTCTCTTAGCTTTTGCAAAATGCTTGTTTTAGCCTTTTCAGCTATCTCAGGCTTCTTGGTCTTGTCCCACCACTCCTTGAATGTTTTGAAGGCTTTTGACAAGTCACTATTCCTGCCTTTTTCTTTTGGCTTAAGTGTTTCATCTCCAAAAATCTCCGGGTGGTCTTTCATCTGCTGTTCTACAAAATCGTGCATCTGATCCTGTATCGTTTCTAATCTTTTCTGGTCGAATACTTTTGTCTTTGCCACCTGCTTGCTTAATCCTCGTTTGTATCCCGTCGCTACAGGAACTCCTACTACGTGCATGTGAGGAGAATCTTCATCCAAGTGTGTTACCGCCGATGCGATTTTGAATTCCGGAACTATCTCTTTTACATCATCGAGAATATTTACTTCACTCCAGACTTCCACTTCGATCATTTCTTCGTTATACTCTTCACTTTGAAATAATCGAAGATTATGTTTGCTCACCGAAACCACATCTCGCGTTTTAGTGAGCGAATGCTTTTTACATGAAATGTGAAATGTTACTGTTAGCAGACAAGGTTCTCCCATTCTACAAGGCATGGTATGAATCCTCTGATTGCGAATACCTTCTACACACCGATGAAAACAAAAAGTTCACCTACAGAAATTATAAAGACAGCTACTGGACACCACTAATTGAAAATCTTGGGATGGAGCACACTCCTCATGATACAAGACACGCCTGCATATCAATGCTGGCAGAAGCTCATGTGGATCCTACAATGATAAAGAAAATCGTAGGACACTCCGGGGCGATGTCTCTGACAGAGAAAGTGTACACCCACCTTGATATCCAGTCTCTGGTAGAAGCAATCAACAAGCTTCACTAGACTCGAAAAAACCTTGTCAAGTGAACTTGTATGGTTCGTACTAAGCTCGTAGAAAACCTCGCTAAGTACTCTACTCAAACAAAATCTAAGACTTGAGAATTTTGCTATCTACCTGCTGCGTACGGTAGAAAGCTCAGGGCTACTGTATGCTGTTGGTGACAACTTTGTTATTCTTTATTGTCAAACCATTTAGGAACTTTGTGGGACAATCTCACAAGACTACCATCTTTGTAAATTGCAAATCTTCTAAAATCTTCTGTGTTATCATATACCGCAACAAGATTACAAAAGGAGTCCTTGGATAAAAAATACAGGGAGTCTTTTTATTACTACTTTATGCTATTGCTTTAGTTCTTTTGCCAATTAAACAATAGTATGTCACCATGAGCATCAGAAAAGCGCCTATCCATGCAGATACTTCAGAAATGGCAATTCCCTTAAATCCGTTCCTTCCTACCAAAAAGCCAAAGATCAGCCTCATAATGACTTCGAGCCCGCCTGAGAGCATTGGTATAAAGGTATTGCCCAACCCCTGAACAGAGTATCTGTATACAAAAAGCCAGCCCAGGGCAAAAAAACTTATTCCCATGATCGGCATGAAATCGGTACAATAACCGATTATCATGTTGTCAGTCAGCAGCATCCTTGCCAAGCTTCCGGGCACAAATATCATAAGGAGCGATATAGGCACATTCACAAGTGTAGAGAGCATCAGGCCCTGTCTTACTCCTGTGCGTATCCTGTCATATTTGCCAGCGCCCTTATTTTGCCCCACAAAGGTCATCATGGAAAGACCTACGGACATTCCGAACTGCTCAAAGAGTGATGCAAATTTCATGCAGGCTGAATAGGCTGCCACATATGCGCTTCCCATAAGATTTACGAAGTACTGCAATACCATGGCCCCTGCAGCTGTGACCGAATTCATAAGTGCCACAGGAAGTCCTATTTTCATCAGTTCAACCAATATATTCTTTTCATCTGCTATTTCTGACGTGTCTTTTCCCAGGCTCATAAAATCGATGGTTCTAAGCTTTTTAAGGCACAAAAGGTATGATACAAACTGAGAGACCACTGTTGCCACTGCTGCTCCGACAACTCCTGTGCCAAAGGCCATTATGAAAATAATATCAAGCATGATGTTCACGAGTGATGAACAGATCATAGCAGTGAGGGGCGTTCTGGAATCTCCCATTGACTGGAGAATTGTAATCTCAAGGTTATTCATAACCGTCACTACAATTCCCAATAAGATCACAGCAAAATATCTATACGAATCATCAAAGATATCTTCAGGAGTGTTCAAGAACGTCAGCATCTTATTGAGCAAAGAAACGCATACAACAGTAAAGGCTATTCCAAACGTGATACTGAGCTTCTTGGCTGCTCTGATGTATGCATTCAGCATAGCCATATCGTTTTTTCCAAAGTTCTGGGCAAAGGTTATGCCAAATCCTCTGGTCATCCCCACAACAAATCCAAGTATAAGGAAGTTAAGTGTCCCGGTTGCCCCAACAGCAGCCAGCGCCTGATCCGAGATTCCCTTGCCAACTATAATGCTATCCACAAGACTATATAGTTGTTGGAAAAGATTTCCCCATAATAAGGGCAAAAAGAACAGTATGATCTGTTTCATACTGTTTCCTGAGGTCATATTTTGTGTGGTCTGTTCTGTATTTGTCATGGCCGCTCTCTTTGGTCTTTCTCTTGATGTTAATTTTAATAGTTAAGATCATTTAAGTATCCAGGCTATTCCCTTTGCAAGACGCAGATCCGCATCTTTAAAATGATTTCCGGGATTCATTTCAAACGTAGTTTCTATGCCCTTATTCTTGTATTGATCATAAACTTTTCCGGTCTTATCTTCAACTGTGCTAAGAAGCGCGTTGCTAGTGCATGCCTCTCTATCGCCAAGGGAAAAATATATTGTTTTTCACAAATATATATTTACAGCAAACAATTTATTGCTATTTATCGTGTTTACTATGCCCAAATTTACACACCCCTTTTTCCGCGTGTAAAAATGTGTAAATCTTTTCAAATGTTATAGTAATTTTAAGTTATTTTTTGTTAGTTTCAAATCTACCTACTGTATGGAAGAATATAAAAAATTCTCCCTCTCATTTAGTTTTATCCCCTCTACAAACCCACTGAAAATCCCATAAAATCAATGTTTCTCTATTACTAAACATAAAAAAGAGCCATCCAATCGGATGACTCTCTTGTATAATGCTTTGTAATCTCGTATAGAGAGATGATTATCTCTTTGAGAACTTTTTCACTGCCTTAAATGCCTTGTTTTGGACATTTGTATGGCGAGTTGCTGTTTACCTGCTGCGTACGGTAGAAAGCTCAGGGCTACTGTATGCGGCTGGTGGCAACTTTAATAACCGCGATCAAAAATAATACTCTGATTTTACTTTCTACTCATTAAATATATCTGTGAGAAAAATGAAATGGAAAGTTATGACATATGAGCTCTATCCACACTGTCATCTCCCTCACTCCAATAATAGGCCAATACTCCTAAAGGCTTCTGCAATGCTCTCGTCATCATTACTTCCGATCACACACGAGAATTCCTTCTTCAATTCCTCCGGAGCATTTCCCATCAGAAAAGGAAATCCTACAGATCGTAGCATTTCTGCATCATTAAAATGATCACCAAAAGCAACCGCTTTCTCCGGCGGGATGTTCATATACGAGCATACTCGCCTGACTCCGTCGGCCTTTGTAATTCCCTTTCCCATGATTTCAAGAAGAACATCTGAGGATTTAACTATCGACAGCTTTGGAAATCTCTTTTTCAATTCATTTTCTATACCACATATTGCTTCAGGCTCACATATGCAAAGGAGCTTTCCTATGATTGCATCTTTTGGAAGAAGCTCTATGCCGCCCTCTGTTGCACAGACCTCAACGATTTCCTCTTCTGCGCGGACCAGTCGGTCATTCCTGTCATTTACAATCCACAATTCTTCTGAATAGATATTCCATGTACAGTCAATCTTCTCCGCCTCTATATAAGAAATAATATCCCTCGCGTCATCGGCATCAAATCCCTCCGAGTACATTATCTTATCGTTTTCATCAATGATAAGCGCCCCACTATAACAGATCATCGGGCAGGTAAACCCGTATCTTTTAAAAATCGGCCGTACTCCGGATGGCCCTCTTGCTGTCGCAATGACGAAAGGGATATTGGCTTTCTTTAGGGCAAATATTGCATCAAGTGTGCCCTTAAGCATTCTATGTTCACTGTTTAGAATTGTTCCGTCTATATCTGAAAAAACTATTTTGAAATCCATTGATGTCTCTTAACATTTCTTTCTAAAATGAAGTTGTATCGCCGGGTATGAACCGAACACGGGATCAAAGGCATAGCCTGCATTCATTAGCGCAGCTCCGCTAAAGACCTGTCCAATTACATCTGCTTTCTCTCCCGCATCATTTTCCGGAACCTTCTCACAGGATGAGATACAGTTATCGACCTCATACATCGCTTCAGGATCAAGATTTCTCATGCGAACGTATATAACTTCCGGATTGGCTCTCACATCGGTGACCACCAGATTAAGAAGCGCCTCGGACTTATCCTCTGACACAAATCCCCAGGATGTGTAGTACTCTTCGTCAAGTTCATCTGACAGGCGAAGGTACATTCCCCTCTGTATCAGATCATAATATCTGTTAAAAACGTCTATCTGCCGGCGGATCATTGCCTTCTCGTCTGCACTGAGTGTCCTCGGGTCAAGCTCATAGCCAAAGGTTCCCGCCATTGCAACAATTGTTCTTGTCATAAGTGGTACTTCGCGTCCGGTCTGGTGATTGGGCGAAGCAGATACATGACTTCCGATTGTGCTCACCGGATAACCGTAGGTTGTGCCCTTTTGTATTTTCAGACGATTGATTGCCTCGGTGTTGTCAGAACACCATATCTGAGGTGAGTAGAACAGGATTCCAGCATCAAACCTTCCGCCGCCACCTGAACATCCCTCAATCATCACATCAGGGAAACTCTCCCTTAATCTCTCCATCAGCCTGTATGAACCGAGAACAAACCTGTGGGCAACTTCTCCCTGCCTGTCTGCGGAGAGCCCTCTGGAAAAGACATTTGACAGTGATCTGTTGAAGTCCCACTTGATATAGGATATCTTAGCTCTCCTAAGCACCGCTGAAATACTCTCATACAAATATTCTATAACCTCAGGCCTTGACATATCAAGCACCAACTGATCTCTTGCCATCACCGACTTTCTGCCGGGATCAGTGAGTGCCCAGTCGGGATGTGCCCTGTAAAGATCAGAATCCTCATTGACCATCTCCGGTTCAAACCACAGGCCAAATTTCATGCCAAGGCTCTCTACATGATCAGCAATGGCATCCATGCCCTTCTTTAGCTTATCCCTGTTAACCACCCAGTCTCCAAGTCCCGCGTGATCATCATACCTTGCTCCAAACCAGCCGTCATCAAGGACCAGCATCTCACAGCCCGCTTCTTTGGCACAGTCGGCTATATCCATTATCTTGTCATCATCAAAATCAGTAGGTACCCTCCCAGTTATTCATAAGGACAGGGCGCTTAATGTCGCGAAACTCCTTAGGGCATACATTTTCACGGATGATCCTGTGGAAGCGTGTCTGCTGATATGCCTCTCCTGTTCTTGTACTCATAGGGGTTTCCCGAGAACCCTCTGTCCAGTTCCTTGATCAGATACCCCATATCAAAGCCACTCACTCTTTTACCATAGTAGGTGTGAAGAACCATTCCCGGCTCATTTATCTTGATCTGATACTCTGTATTTGCAGTCATCAGGGAAAAGAGCTTGCTCTTTTCATCAAATACTATCGACATATCAAGTTGTGCATCTATGCTATTGCCGCATCAATGTCTTCCTTTAATGTCCCCTCATCCATCTGATGATGAAGAGCATCGAGTCCGTCAAACGAATGCAAATATGGCGAATCTGAAACCCAGTTTTCTGTATCCGTATTAATCGGAACGTTCTATTCACCCCTTCAAAAACATCTTAATTTCAGCGAGTGATCGCTCTCGCACTATATCGTCAGTGGTTATATTCACATAAAACTTTCCGTCCCGCCAAGAAGAATACTGCATAAAAAGATCCTGCGAATACATGGTCTCAAACTTGCGAATATCCTCGTATCTGCGGCAGAAGATCTTATCCTGGTATGTATCGTAAAGGAATGGAGCTGTTGTGAACAGTCTGAAATCCACTCTGCTATCCAGGGCCGCCAACATCATAGGGATTGTTCCCATATAGCCTGATTCGATCACCACAATCCTGTTCTGTTTAATGGTTCCGAGCATATCAGAAAGAATCTTTTTCAATTCCGGGTATTCATCAAGTGCTTCGAGTATTTCTTCTCGGCAGAAAGGAAAATATCTATCATACGAAACATGGCCTTTTTCAAGCGCCCCATAAAGAGGAATACGGATATCATCATCCATGTCATCTATTTCTGTAATTTCCCTCAGAAATTTGCGGCTGATCAGCCACGGATAGAGATTATCCCGATTCTTGCTGCGGAAGTATATATACGGGAGCAATGCATCCCTCATCAAAAATACATATGCTGTATCTTCATCATATCTGATCCATTCACTGTACTTGTATATTTCTTCAAGGAACGGATTGGCGGAAACGCTGCCTACCTTGCCTGCTTCTGATAATAATTGTCCAAGCAGTTCTTCAAGTTCATACTCCTCCTTGCTGTAAACAGTATCCGCTAACCTTTCGTAATCAATCGGAAAAGGCGCTACCCCGTTTTTATGGAGGACCTCCCTCAATCTTGTCAGACATGAGAAATCTTCTTCCATACAATCATTCAGATTTGTGTATCCTTCATCTGCTAAATCATCAAGCACCTTCAGCAGTTGCTTTGCTTCGTAAATATCCGCGTCGGAAAGCTGATCTCGCTCATACTTCTCCAACTTTTTGCGGTAATAGTGTTGTTTGTTACTTTACCTGCGTTCTAAATTCTGTTTTTGAATCACTTTATTTAAAGGTGTGGACTTATTTATTCTGGTGCATAATACGCCAGATTATTTAATGCCATGCCTTTTGTGTTATCATGGGAAAGTTACTGACAATAAAAGGCAGGATCCCTCCCCGACCAAAGTTTGGTATCCTGCCTTAGCAACTCCGTACACAGAAGTGTACGAAAACATGCAAGACAATGATAACCCTTTACGTCGAAGAAAACAATCCGATTACACCAGGTTTCTACAACTCTGTCCTAAACAATCTCCAGTTCCATCAGCTCAAATGCCCTTGTGGTCAGTCAGGCTGCCTATCCGTCCATGGTTATTACAACAGATATGTTAAAACCGAGGATGGAAAAGTAATGTTCAGGATCTGCCGTGTGAAATGCGATCAGTGTGGACGCACTCACGCTCTCCTTCTGTCATCAATGGTTCCTTATTCCCAGATATCATTCCAGGATCACCTTCAGATAATCACAGCTCATGAAAAAGAGACGCCTTCAAGCATCACTCTTTCCTCAGCTCTGTCTTTTGACGAGAGCAACTTTAGATACATCATCAGGATGTACCTGAAGCACTGGAAACAACGGCTTATCTCCGAACGTATTTCTGTTGATGGCGAAAGCCTTATAAGCAGCTGTTTTCAATACTTCAAGCGTCAGTTCATGCAGATTAAATGTACTCCAAATATCCTTTTCTTAAATACCACATAACCTGGCACGAACTCTCTCCTGATCCTCCATATACTTAAGAAAAAACGAAAGGAGGATCCGCCATGGATCAGGAAAAACAACAAAACATTGCTCTTATGAGATACTCTGTTATCTCTCCAATCATTTCAGGTCTCTGGGAAGACTACTCATC